>PUKQ01000111.1 GCA_003550565.1 Syntrophomonadaceae bacterium | reverse complement strand
TATTGCTATAAGAGCGTCCCAATCGCCACCGGCTAAACGCAATAACATTCTTAGAGGACATCCCAGGAAAATTAACGCGGCGCACATCATTAGCGCGCCCAGCAGAAAACGAATTCCCGGGCTTGAGCCGCCGGTTGATTTAAATTCTTTGAAAAATAACGAGATAATAAATGCTCCCAGCACCAAACCCATGATTTCCGGGCGCAAGTACTGGACTACATCTGCCCTATGCAGGCCTAACCCACCGGCAATGTCTCTTAAAAAACAGGCGATACAAAAGCCCATATTCGCGGGGTTGCCCTGCAAAACTAAAATAACTGCCAAAATGCCAACTACTGCCCCTGCTGAAATAATTAAGCCTTTACCTTTCATTCACTCGACCTCCTTGTATGTATTTTTCTGTGATCAGCTGTATTATACTTAAAATCAATTTAATAAGTGAAATTGAAATATTATATGGTAAGTATCTACGGTTATTAAAAAACATAATAGATAATAGATATATATTTACTTCGAAAAGTTTTAAGGGTGTGTTTAGTTTTATATGACTACTCAGGCCGGGATAAAATTGGGTGGAAGTAAGCTGTGTGAAGGGGACGGTTATTCATTGTCCCCTAAGCGCAGCGAAGGGCCGAGGGAAGCGAAGCGACTGAGGGGAGACAATGGAACCGTCCCCTGAAACATAGCGAAATAAACCTCAGTAGTTAAGATTTTAATAGGTAAACGGGGGGCAATAAATAGTTTCGCTGGAATTTTTGGTACTCTTTGGCAGTTATGGTAAAATAGATACAAAAATAAAGGTGAGAAATATCATGGAAACAACAAATTATAATTCCCAACAAATGCCCGCCGAGGATATAACAGCGCGTACTGCTGTAATCATCGGGGTTATTAGCTTGATAGCCTGGATCATCCCCATAATTGGCATCCCTCTCAGTTTGTTTAGCCTGATTGTAGGAATTATTAGTTTAAATTCTTCTCGGCGGAGGGACATGGCAAGAGCCAGTATAACCTTAGGTGTCATAGGTTTATTTCTCAGTATAATCTATATTATTTTCATCATTTATATAATATCGACGGGATTCTTTTTTGATTTTACGGATTTGCCTTTCGAATAAAGAGAGCAACTTTTTGAAGTAGGAATATAAGAGGAAGGATGTAGTTTTAGTGGACTTAGAACAATTAAACATATTTATAAAAGTAGCTACTTTAAAAAATTTTACCCGGGCTGCAGAATCCTTATATTTAAGCCAACCTACCATAAGTTCCCGGGTAAAAGCTCTTGAAGAAGAAATAGGGGTCCTTCTTTTTGACCGTTCCCGTTCTCGGGAATTAAGCTTGACGGAACAGGGTATATTATTTTGGGATTATGCGCAGCAAATGCTTAATCTCTATAATGAATTTCTGCAAAATATTAATTTGGAACAAAATAGCGTAAGCGGTTACCTGCGTATTGGAGCAAGTTCAGTGCCGGGTATATTTATTTTGCCTATTTTGTTAAACGGATTTAAAAAACAATATAACCGGGTAAAAACCAGTGTTCTCATCAAAGATTCAGCCGAAGTCATTGATGGCGTGCTTGACTATATATTTGATATAGGCATCGTGGGCTACCGGGAGAGTGATCCCCGTTTAATATATTTGGACATTGCTGAAGATGAACTTTGTTTAATTACTCCGGCAGGATTATTGGATGAAAAGGGTTTTTCTTCCGGAGATACTGTTCCTCTGGAAACTTTCTTCAATTTAGACCTTATTTTGCGGGAACCGGGATCAGCGACAAGGAGGGTTTTGGAGCAACAACTAAACGAAATCGGGTTCACAACTAATGACTTCAAGTCTATCATGTACATGGATGATTTGGAAGGCATTAAACAATCCGTCCGGCAGGGACTTGGCTCATCAGTGGTATCCAGGTACTCTGTGGAAGATTACCTTACCGCGGGGTTCGTAGATGTCTATAACATCGAATCTTTAATTTTAAAGCGTCGTTTCTATTTAGTTTATCATCAAAACCGGGTTTTAAACATTGCCTCCATGTCATTTATACAGCATATTCAAGATAATATTGCCAACCAGACAATGAAGAAATAACCCGGTGAAGGATCAGGCAAAAGAACCGTCCCCTTGCCTGTGGGTCCCCTTGCCTGGTATGCAGGTCGCAGTTACCCTGCTAAAAAAAACAAGGAGTTGATATTCTTTTGGAAAGAAAGCTATTGTACCTGGCATGCTTATTTGTAACCAGTCTGTTGGCGGCAAATATTATTGCCAGCAAAGTGGTGGGTATAGGGGATATTACATTTCCTGCTGCCGTTATTGTTTTTCCCCTGACGTTTTTAGTTACAGATACCATCAACGAAGTTTGGGGTAAGAAAACTGCCCGCGAAATTGTAATCGTTGGCTTCCTTATGAACATTGTGCTCATTATATTTATCTATTTAGGCCAGATACTTCCGCCGGCGGAAATATTTGAGCACCAGGAAGCATATGAAGTAATACTCGGAGCGGTCCCGAGAATTACCGCAGCAAGCCTGTTAGCTTATCTTCTGTCTCAAATGCATGATATATGGGCTTTTAACCTGTGGCGCAAGATCACCGGGGGAAAACACCTTTGGCTGCGCAATAACCTGTCAACAATGACCAGTCAGTTGATTGATTCTGTTGTGTTTATTTCTGTTGCTTTTTGGGGTATATTTGCTCTTGAGGAATTAGGAATGCTCATTTTAAATCAATTTCTGATTAAAATAATCATAGCTGCCCTCGATACTCCATTTTGTTATCTATTGGTCAATTGGATTCGCGGGAAAAAGGAGGTAAAAGCTCTTGAGTAGAGAGGAACAAGAAAAGCGCTTTGATCAAAATCATTCTGAAGAAATAGATGTAGAGGTTCTGGAAGCTGTTGATTATATTTATCAGGGGAGGGAAACTGAAATAGAAATTATTTTTCCGGAATTTACTTCAGTTTGTCCCTGGACCGGTCTGCCTGATTTTGGCACTTTAAGCATATCCTACATTCCGGCTCAGAAGTGTGTTGAGTTTAAATCCTTAAAGTTCTATTTGCATTCGTATCGAAATGTGGGAATTTTGCAAGAGCATGCTGTGAACAGAGTTCTTGATGACTTGACAAAGCTCTTAAATCCTATTTCAATGATTGTTACGGGTGAGTTTAACCCCAGGGGTGGCATGAAGACTGTTATCAAAGCCTCTTACCCCCAAAACTCTGAGTGAGCTGGTGAATATATTATATTTAGTAGGATTACTTTGAGCTTAATTAATCTTTTTAAAATAGACAAATAAGGAGGGATACCCATGGCCGGTCACTCTAAGTGGGCAAATATTAAACATAAAAAGTCCAGGATGGATGCCCAAAAAGGAAAAATATTTACCAAGCTGGCCAGAGAAATTTCTGTGGCTGCAAAAGAAGGCGGTGGTGATGTAAATGCAAATACCCGCCTGCGTATGGCAGTTCAAAAAGCCAAAGAAGCAAACATGCCCAATGATAATATACAAAAAAATATTCAAAAAGGCCTGGGTAAATTAGAAGGTGAAAGCTATGAATTTGTAACCTGCGAAGGTTACGGACCGGGAGGAGCAGCTATCTTGGTAGAGTCTTTAACTGATAATCGAAACCGGGCCATACAGGATATTCGTAGCCTTTTTACAAAATACGGGGGCAATTTAGGTGAAGCCGGCTGCGTGAAATGGATGTTTGAACGTAAAGGTTATATTACCATAAATAAAGAGGCCTGCGAGTGGGATGAGGAAGAACTTTTGCTGGAAGCTATTGAAGCCGGAGCCGAAGACCTGCGTCCGGAGGACGATTCTTACGAGATCATAACCAAGCCCGAGGATTTGGAAGAAGTTAAAGAAAGCTTAAAAAACAAAGAAATTATCCCGGAAACAGCCGAAGTTACCATGCTGCCTCATACAAATATGACTATTAATGATAATGAAGTAGCAATACAGCTCCTGAAATTAATGGAAGCCCTTGAAGACCTGGACGACGTCCAAAATGTGCATGCAAATTTTGTTATACCTGATAATTTGCAAATAAAACTTGACTGATGCGGCAAATCTTATATTTTTTTTGAACTCGCGCCAATCCAATTAATCCCCGGCTTTTTATACACCGGGGCAGGATTTAGGAGGTATCTTAAAGAATAAAGTAATCAATTAAATGCGAAAGGGAAAGGATAAATTATAATATGCGAGTATTGGGAATTGATCCCGGTTTAACATTAATTGGTTACGGAGTTGTCGCTGCAGAAAAAGGAAAACAAAAAAGTTTGACTTCCGGCTGCATTTCCATAGATAAGCAAAAAGATGATCCCGCGAAATTAAAAGTTATTTATAATTCTTTAAATGAGATTATTCAGGAATATCTGCCCGAAGTAGTAGCTATTGAAAAAATTTTTTTTAATAAAAACGTAACTACAGCTATACGCATCGGTGAGGCCAGAGGGGTTATTTTGCTGGCATCTTCCATGAATGAACTCCCCGTTTATGAATATACCCCTTTACAAATAAAGCAAGTAGTCGCGGGTTATGGGAAAGCGCCCAAAAAACAGGTAGAAAAAATGGTCCAATTACAATTGGGCTTGCATAAAGATTTTGTCCATGATGATGAAGCCGACGCTTTGGCCGTTTCTCTTTGTCATTTGTTCCATAATAAATGGAGAGAAACTGTAGAAGGGAGATAGCAATAACTTTGATTGATTATATAACTGGTAAATTGATAGAAAAAGGGCCGGGTTGGATCGTAGTAGAAAATAACGGAAAGGGTTTTCATGTCGAAGTTCCCCTCTCACGAGATATTGAAAAATGGGAAGAAGGACAGGAAATTAAGGTATTTACCCGTTTAACTTTAAGAGAAGACGGCCTTAATTTATATGGTTTTGCCGGGGCGGAAGAGCGAAATCTTTTTAATTTAATTACGGGTGTATCAGGCTTTGGCCCCCGCCTTGCCCTCTCCGTATTGGGGTTAACATCTGCCTCTCAGTTTTATATCGCGGTTTTAGAAGAAGATGTTAAAACACTATGCAACATACCCGGAGTGGGACGAAAATCTGCCCAGAGGCTTATTCTTGAACTGAAAGAAAAGCTGCCCAAGTTTTTCCCCTCTTTCCCGGGAGAGGAAGTTACCAAAGGAGATTCTACAACGGAACATTTCGGCACTTCCGCGGATGAAGCCCTTAACGCCCTGCAGGGCTTGGGATATACATATGCGGAAGCTATATCTGTATTGGACAAAATCCCGGCAGAAGAAAAAAATACTTCTACCGAAAATATTATAAAAATAGCATTAAAAAAAATGTCCACTCGCTAATAACATAGATAACATGATATATTAATAATATGAGAGATGATAGGGGTAAATTATTATGAGTGACCGCATAATATCGGCTAAAAAACAAGAAGAAGATCACTTTCAATCCTCCATAAGGCCTTTAACTTTAGATGAATATATAGGACAAACAAAAGTTAAGGAAAAATTGGCCATTTACATAGAAGCTGCCCGTAAAAGAGAGGAAACACTGGATCATGTACTTTTTTACGGTCCACCCGGACTTGGTAAAACTACCCTTTCTCACATAATTGCCCGCGAAATGGGCGTAAACATAAAAACTACTTCCGGGCCGGCATTAGAACGTCCCGGAGATCTCGCCTCCATTCTCACCAACCTGGAAAGAGGCGACATTCTTTTTATTGATGAAATTCATCGTTTAAGCCGGTACATTGAAGAAATTCTTTATCCGGCCATGGAAGATTTTGCCCTTGACATAGTCATAGGAAAGGGCCCGGGGGCTCGTTCTTTAAGGCTTGATCTCCCTGCATTCACCCTTATAGGGGCTACGGTCCGTGCCGGCATGCTTTCTTCTCCTCTTCGAGATCGATTTGGAGTAGTAGACCGGCTTGATTTTTATGAAACGGAAGATATCGTGAAAATATTAAAGCGTTCCGCTCAGATACTGGGGCTAAGCATCACTGACGAGGGAGCACATGAATTGGCTCTTTGTTCCCGGGGCACACCGCGTATTGCCAACCGCCTGCTGCGAAGGACACGCGACTATGCCCAGGTTAAAGCAGATGGCAACATCACTGCCGAATGCGCTCAACAAGCCCTACAAATGCTGGAGCTAGACAATTATGGCTTAGACGAAATTGACAGGCGTCTATTAAAGGTCATCATAGAAAAATTTGCAGGGGGCCCGGTGGGCGTGGATACTATAGCTGCCGCTATCAGCGAAGAGTCTGAAACCATAGAAGATGTCTACGAGCCCTACCTGATGAAATTAGGTTTGATCAAAAGGACTAACCGCGGCAGGTTTGCCACTAAAGAAGCGTATCGTTATCTGCAATATCCAGAAACTGATGATAATCGCCTTTTTTAAATTTTTCAATTAAGGGTTGTGAAGCATAAATGACTGGGCCGGAAATGCTGGGTAAGATACTCCTGGCTTTGGGAGGCTTAATAATTTTAGTGGGGTTACTGGTGCTTTTGCTGGACAAAATAGGTCTGGGAAGGCTGCCGGGAGATATATTTATCCAGAGAGAAAATTTCACTTTCTATTTCCCTGTGATGACATGTATTATCATAAGTGTGATTTTAACCATCATATTAAGTCTATTATTTAAACGGTAATGAGCAATTTTCGCAATCGGCTGCCTGGACAAAATGAAAGGAAGTGCTTTAGCTCAATTGACTTCAAACTCAGAATATAATCTGGAAGAATTTGATTACGAACTCCCAACGGAATTAATTGCCCAGGAACCACTTCATAAACGGGATCAATCTCGATTACTGGTATACCACCGGGAAAGCGGCATAAGTGAACATCGTTTTTTTTATGAATTACCGGAAATATTAAAACAAGATGATTTTTTAGTGTTTAATAACACCAGGGTTATCCCGGCCAGGCTGGAAGGCAAACGAAAAAATACCGGTGGAAAGATGGAAGTGCTTCTCTTAAGGCGGGCAGATGGCCCCAACACCTGGGAGGCCATGGTAAAACCTGCCCGTAAAGCTCCCCCCGGGGAAGTGATTGTCTTTGACAGGGAAATCACAGGAAAAGTAGAATCATCTTCCGAGCATTCGGGACATAAAATTATCTCCTTCGACACATCATCTTCACTGGAAGAAGTGCTCCCTGACATAGGGAAAACTCCCCTGCCTCCGTATATAAAAAAGGAAATAGACCATCCGGAAAAATACCAAACGGTATATTCGCAAGTAGAGGGCTCGGTTGCCGCGCCCACTGCCGGCTTTCATTTCACCTTTGAATTAATGGAACAGTTAAAGGAAAAAGGCATAGACTGGACGTTTATAACACTACATGTAGGCCCGGGCACATTTCAACAGGTGAACACTACTGATATCCGGGAACATGTGATGCATAGTGAATATTACAATATCACAGCAGAATCGGCTCAAAAGATTAATCAAGCCTTAAATAACCGTCGGCGGGTAATAGCTGTAGGGACAACATCTTGCCGGGTTTTAGAGTCAACCGTTGATGCAGAAGGACTTGTAAGTGCCGGTAAAGGCTGGACCGATCTCTTCATTTATCCCGGCTTTCCTTTTCGAGCAATAGATGGACTGCTAACTAATTTTCACCTGCCCCGCACCAGCCTATTTATGCTGGTTTGCGCCCTTGCCGGTAAAGATGAAACCATGGGGCTATATAATGAAGCAATCCAAAAACGTTATCGCTTCTACAGCTTCGGAGACGCCATGCTCATTCTCTAAAAATTTTTCTGATTACTCTGCCCAGAATAAGGCTGGATTAAGATAAGCTGTGTCAAGGATAAGGTTAGACAAGCTGTGTCAACGGGGACGGTTATTCATTGTCCCCGAAGCGCAGCGAAGGGCCGAAGGAAGCGAAGCGACTGAGGGGGAGACAATGGAACCG
>PUKQ01000050.1 GCA_003550565.1 Syntrophomonadaceae bacterium | reverse complement strand
CAGAGGGGACGGTTCCATTGTCTCCCCTCAGTCGCTTCGCTTCCTTCGGCCCTTCGCTGCGCTTCGGGGACAATGAATAACCGTCCCCGTTGACACAGCTTATTTCAATCTATCCTTATCGTTGACACACCTTAACTGAACCCAAAATTATCGGTAGCACAGCTTGCTTCAATCTAATCTCATACGTGACACTGCTTGTTTCAATCTAACCTTAGCAGTAGCACAGTTTTTCTGAATCTATCCTTATCGTTGACACAGCTTGCTTCAAGCTTAATCCGGTCTGAGTAATTACAGATCTATAATTTTTGATGTGTCCCGAAATTTATGCGAAATTTAAAAGATATTGCTTTCCACTCTAAATGGTAAAAGTTTTCTCTTCCTGGACTAATTCGGCTTGAGCAAATGCTGATTTGGCTTCTTTTAAAGAAACCTCTGCGTCTTTTTCGGCGGGGAGGTGGGTAAGAAGTAATTTTTTTACTTCCCCTTTTTGGGCAATTTCAGCGGCCTGCCTCGCTGAAAGGTGATTTCTGCGTGATGCTTCTATATCGTCATCTTGAAAATTAGCTTCGCATAAAAATAGATCGCACCCCGCGGCGAACTGTTCTAATTGGGGAAAGTATTCTGTATCGCCGCTGTAAACCAAAGTTTTATCTCCGCATCTTATTTTCATAGCCAGGCAGTCCAACGGATGAACCGTGGGCAAAAAGGTAATTTGGAAAGGGCCGATGGTAATATCTTTTTCCGGTTTAAGGTAATTCATCTGATAGACTTCTTTATAGGGAATCCTTTGTGATTCCTCTACCGGTTCCTTTGGCAAATAAAGCTTCACCCCATCAGATATGATCTGTTTGCCCCGGGCCATGTCCAGGGCATATTTAAGGATAAAAAGATCGGAAATGTGATCTGCGTGTAAGTGGGATAATAAAATCGCCTCCACTTCCCAGGGTTTAATGTATTTTTGCAGCCGGCTTAAAACGCCGTTCCCACAATCCAGTAGTATTTTACTTCCTTCATGTTCTAAAAGATAACCGGAACAAGCACCCCCGGGTGCGGGATAAGGCCCATAAGAGCCTAATACGGTCAACTGCATAAAGAATCCTCCTTTTTTCCGAAATACAGTATTAATAAAACCATCTTCATTTGTAGCTACTTTGGCTTATTACGCTGTGTCGCTGTTATCCTGAGCTGGGGAGTCTAAATAATTTTCCCTTTCCCGAAATACAGTATTAATAAAACTATCTTAATTCGTAGCTACTTTGGCTTATTGCGCTGTGTCAGAGGGGACGGTTCCATTGTCTCCCCTCAGTCGCTTCGCTTCCTTCGGCCCTTCGCTACGCTTCGGGGACAATGAATAACCGTCCCCGTTGACACAGCTTATTTCAATCTATCCTTATCGTTGACACATCTTAACTGAACCCAAAATTATCGGTGGCACAGCTTGCTTCAATCTAATCTCAAATCCCCCACCTTCTGTAAATAAAATTCCTAATTAATCTGTATGCCAGGTATCCTAATAACGCAATGCCGAGTATGACCAGGATCAAAATCCATACGGGCAAATTTAACAGAAATGTAATAAAACTTACTATCAGGGTGATAAACTGGCGCAGCAAAAGACTAAAAACAATGGCAAGAATGGTGAAAATAAACCCACCCAAAGCAGTGTAGCCCAAAAAACTAAAAAAGTTCATCCGCATGGCACCGGCCGGAAAAGACACGAATGTTCTGGTTCCGCCCCATAGCTGCGCCATAAAAATGGCAAAAATCCCGTAGCGTTCAAAAAAATAATTGAGTTTTGTTTGTTTGGGTGAAGTTTCTTCTTCCCCGTTTTTAAATACTCCGGTATTTATGGCCCGGCTTACTTTTTGACCGTAAAAGCCGATGCTATAACTTATACTACTGCCCACAACAATGCCGAGCATAGACGCAAGAACAGCCCCGATAAAAGAAACGCTTCCCGACATAATCATTTGGCCGGCGGTCACAATAACAAAAGCTGCAGCAAAGGGCACACCGGCGCTCTCGGCTAACATAGCCAAACATATTCCCAGAGCCCCGTAATCCTTTGTTATTTCATCAAAAGTTTCCGCAAAATTTAAGAAAAACTCTGTTATTTCCATTAGTTTGACTGACCTCCTGCTTTATCCAACAACAAAAAGGTGCCCCATATTCCCGATTCGGGATCAAGCTTTGACTTCAATAATTTTGTTTGCCGATTTTGAGGAACGGAAAGGTTTTTACTCATATAATTTTTTAGTTTGGTAAATAATAGTTCTCCTTCTTGGGAGACTCCCCCTCCTATTACTATAGCGTCGGGATTCAAAAGAGTAACTAAGTTTGCCAATGCCGCTCCCAATTTGCTTACACTTTCGTTTATAATATCTACGGCAATTTCATTGCCCCGGCGAGCCTCCGCAAAAATTGAGGCCGTATTTAAATTATCATTTTGAAGTTTTTTCTTTCCTTCATTCTCAATTGCTTTTCCTGAAGATATACTTTCCAAACATCCATACATACCACAACCACATAAATTTTCATTGCCATCAATTTTAATATGGCCGATTTCTCCGGCAAAACCGTCTTTTCCCCTATATAATTCTCCCCCAAGGTAAAGACCTCCACCGATACCGGTGCTTACAGTGATATAAATAACGTTGTTTAAGCCTTTTGCCGCTCCATAAGTTGCTTCCCCCAGAACCGCGGCATTAGCATCATTTTCAATTACCACCGGTTTTTTCCAGGTCTTGTATAGGATATCCCGTAAAGGGATATTACGTTTAAAGGGCAAGTTAGGCGCTCCGTATAGTTTGCCTTCATGAAAATTGACAAAAGCGGCAATGCAAATGCCTATTCCCCAAAGCTCGGCATTCCGAGGCAAATTTTTAGCGGAGCGTTCAATAGACATATTAATTTGCTCTATCACCTGATTAAAATCTTCGGTTTCCCGCGTAGGAACCTTCTCCCTATAAACGACGCTCCCGTTTCCTTTAACCAGCAGTGATAGTATTTTACTGCCACCTATATCTAATAAACAATAATACCGTTGCGTTTTTACCATGCATTCATTGTATAATATTTTTGATCAAAAAAAAATCCTCAAAATTCCTCTATTTCTTTGTTTTGAGAATTAACCTTCCCATAATAATAGATTATTTTACCCGCCAATTTAATTCGGTCATTTTTCGGAACGAATCATCATAATGAACCACCAAACTCCTAACCCCCCGATTATGATAAATACAGCTTCGATAACGGGTAAATTGGTGGACAGATTAATTCCCAGCTGACTGACAATCAGCGAAAAACCGATAAAAACACTGGCCAGGACTACGCTAAAAGAAAGACGGTTTATTATTTTACCTAAACGCTTAAAATTTGATTCGTTATTTACCGTCTCAATTTTTAGCTTTAAATCTCCCTTGGCGGTTTTTTCTGATATCTTAGAGACATTTTGAGGGAGACTGGTTAATATACCTTCATAAGTAAAAAGCATATTTTTTAATTGTTTATTGCTGAAAAAGTTTGTCTGCATGGTAGCCACATATTTATTTAAGGAATTAATTAATTTGAAAGAAGGATCTAACCTGGCGATTAGGCCTTCCAGGGTACCTAACGTTTTTACCAAAAGTAAAAATTCTCTGGGCATACGGATGCTGTGTTTTGAAGAAATGTTAATGAATTCCTGCAGTACTTCATTTATTTCAATGTTTTCCAGGGGAATATTGTAATATTTATTCTGTATGCGATCCAAATCAGAAGCAAGTTCTCTTCTATCCACTTCCGGAGGGGTAAAACCAAGATCTATAATACCTTCGGCCACATTGTCGGTCTGTTCGCTCATTATTGACTTTAAAATATATTGAAACTTATTCCTTAAGCTTTCGCTAATATATCCCGCAGTCCCAAAATCTACAAACATTATTTCTTGGGAAGGAAAAATGATTATATTTCCGGGATGCGGATCGGCATGGAAAAAACCGTGCTCAAATATTTGAGTAAAATAAGAATCTACTATATTTTCTGCAAGCTCTTTACGATCAAAAATTTCATTCGGCGATTCCAGTAAGTGATTTAAATGGTAACCATCTTTATATTCTAAAGTAAGCACATTCCGTTTAGTGTACTCCCAATACACCTTGGGAATATATACATTAGGGTTGTTTTCAAGATTTCGTTTTAACTTTTCGGCATTTCTGCCTTCGTTATTATAATCCAATTCCTCCAAAACATTATTTTTAATTTCAGAGGCAATCTCGCTGAAATTTATGCTTTTACCCCAGGATGGCTTATTTTCCATAAGCTTAAAAACGCTTTCCAATATATCCAAGTCCTGTACAATTTGTGGCTCTATATCGGGTTTTTTGACCTTTATTACTACATCTTCGCCATTATATAGTGTGGCCTGATGAACTTGCCCAATGGAAGCCACGGCTATGGGTTCTTTATTAAATGAGCTAAATATTTCATTGATGTCTAAGTTTAATTCCTCTTCAATTATTTCAGTTACTTCTTTCCCGGTAATAGGCGCAACTTTATCCTGCAGCTTGCTAAGTTCATTGATGTATTCGGGGGAAAAAAGGTCAACCCTCGTGCTTAAAATTTGACCTATCTTAATAAAAGTTGGCCCCAGCTCTTCCAGGGCCAACCTTAATCTTACACCGCCGTCATTACCGTTTAAATTTTCATGATCCAGTTCCATGCCGTTGAGGGTTTTTTTAGATGTAATTTGTCCATTATTAACTCTGCTGTTCATTATGCTAAATCCATAACGAGATAGCACCGATAATATCTGCTTATAACGTTTTAAATGGCGAATTTGCTTAAAAAATACGGTCAAATTCCTCCCCTCCGACATATAAAAGTTACTTGTCCTCTAATTTGCGTGAGAGCTCTTCAATTTTCTTTTCTAAGCTTTCAATATCTTCTCTGGTAACCAGCCTGGCTTTAAGGTTTTCAATGTTTTCTTCCAATTTAGCTACATAAGAATTTTTTTCTTCTTCACCTTTTTCCAATATCCTTTCAGCGACTTTACGAGCTTCTTCGCTTTGCATGTCTCCCTGTTCTACTAAAATATGAGCCAGTTCGTCTACTTTTTCACGGGTAACAGTAGCCATGCCCAGAATCATAGAAATTAAATTACCAACCATTTATCTCCCCTCCTTATAGTTTTTTTTAATGATGTTCCCATATTAACTTCATATTATCTTAAACAGTATTTCTTGTAAACTACCGGTTTATATATTAACGAATTTGTCCATCACCATAAATAATAAATTTCAAACTGGTTAAAGCTTTCAACCCCATTGGGCCTCGTGTATGAAGTTTTTGAGTGCTAATTCCCATTTCGGCTCCCAGACCAAACTCATTACCATCAGTAAAACGCGTAGAAGCATTAACATAAACAGCTGCCGCGTCCACCTGCTGTAAAAACTTTCTTGAGTTCCGGTAATTATTTGTCACAATTGCTTCAGAATGACCCGTACCATATGTTTGAATATGATGAATAGCTTCCTGTAAATCTTTAACTACCCGGATCGCAAGAATAAGATCGAGGTATTCAGTTTCCCAATCTTCGGAGGTGGCCTCTTTTACAGCTGCATGATATTTTTGGGTTTCCGGACAACCTCTAAGCTCAACCCCTTCTTGATTTAATGCTTCAAGGAAATCCGGTAAAAATTTTTCTGCGATAGAATGGTTTACCAGGAGTGTTTCCATAGCATTGCATACGCCGGGACGCTGAATTTTAGCATTTCGGGCAATAGAAAGAGCCATTTTTAAATCTGCGCTTTCATCAATATATGTATGACAGTTTCCGGCTCCGGTCTCAATAACAGGGACAGTAGCATTCTCAACCACGTTACGGATGAGGGAATGCCCCCCCCGGGGAATTAACACGTCCAACAGGTCATCCATGTTCATTAGCTCCTGGGCGGCAGCCCTATCTGTATCTTCAATTAAAACTACGCCACCGGCAGGTAATCCGGCTTTTTCCAAACCACCTTGAATTATTTCCACCAGTGCTTTATTGGAATTAATGGCTTCTGAACTACCCCGCAGCACAACAGCATTGCCCGATTTCAAAGCAAGGCCGGCAGCATCCACTGTTACATTAGGCCTGGCTTCATAGATAATACCAATTACTCCCAAAGGAGTGCGAATTCTTCCTACGGTGAGGTCGTTGGGAGTTTTAGACATAGATTCTACTTCCCCTACCGGATCCGGCAATGAAACTATATCTTTCAAGCCATCTGCCATAGAATCTACGCGTTTGCTATCAAGCAAAAGTCGATCATAGAATGCTTTGGAATAATTATCTTTTTGCGTGAGATTGTCCAGATCAACTTTATTTGCATTCAAAATATACTGTTCCGAACTTTTTAAGTTCTCGGCTACTTCTAATAGAGCTTTGTTCTTAACTTCTGTAGATTTGTTCGCCAGCGCTAACGAAGCTTGACGCGCTAACAAAGCTTTTTCTCTTACATGTGAAGACATGGTTATTTACATCCCCTTTCTTATTAATAATTTTATTTAACTAACGACCATGTTATCCCTGTGAACAACCTCTTCATGATGTTCATAGCCCAGGACTTCACTTATCTTTGAACTGGGCAGCTGACTTATTTTTTCTATTTCTTTAGCGCTGTAATTAACCAATCCCCGTGCTATTTCACATCCGGCAGAATCTGTGATTAGGACCATATCACCCCTGTCAAAATTTCCTTTAACTTCTTTAATTCCAATGGAGAGCAAGCTTTTGCCTTCAGAAATTATTGCCTTTTGAGCGCCTTCATCAATAGTGATCTCTCCCCCGATAATCCTTCCATAGGCAATCCATCTTTCCCGCTGGCGAAGAGAATGACTTTTGGGTAAAAATAAGGTTCCGATATTTTCTCCTTCAAATATACGATGGAGATTATGGGGATCTGTGCCGTTAGCGATGATCATACTAATGCCCGAATTTATAGCAATTTCAGCAGCCTGTATTTTTGTTATCATTCCGCCGGTAGAAACCTTACTCTTAGTAAGGCCCGCGCATTTCTTAATTTCAGGGGTTATTTCTTCTACCCTTTGAATCAATTTTGCGTCTTTATTTGTTGATGGATGAGCATCGTACAAACCGTCAATGTCTGTTAGAATAATTAAGAGATCTGCGTCAACAAGCCCGGCTACTAGTGCCGATAAATGATCATTATCGCCAAATTTAATTTCTTCGATAGAAACAGTATCATTTTCATTGATAATGGGAATTACATCCCACTTAAGCAGAGTATGAATAGTATTACAGGCATTATTATATCTTTGCCGGTTGGTTAAATCTTCTCTGGTCAGTAGAATTTGGGCTACTGTTAAGTTAAACTGAGCAAAGTATTTCTCATAATACTGGACTAACAACCCCTGCCCCACAGCAGCCGTAGCCTGTTTTTCCGGGATGGCAGTGGGCTTGCGGGACATTTTCAATCGCCCTATTCCCGCGCCGATTGAGCCCGAGGAAACTAAAATAATATGGTAGTTTCTTTTTTTAAACTCTGATAGAACGCTTATTAGTTTTTCCATGTAGGGGAAATTAAGTTCCCCGGTACTTTTTGTTAAAAGGGTTGTTCCTAATTTTATAACTACTGTCTTTGCATTGGCGATGTGATCGGGCAAACAAGATTTTTTTTCGTCAGATTGGTTCATTTTTTTACTCCTAAACGTTAATTTGGGCTTTATTACATTTTAAATAATTATTTATGTGGTTACTCGGGCTTGTTGCGCTGTGTCGCTGGCTTGTTGCGCTGTGTCGCTGGGGACGGTTCCATTGTCTCCCCCTCAGTCGCTTCGCTTCCTTCGGCCCTTCGCTGCGCTTCGGGGACAATGAATAACCGTCCCCGTTGACACAGCTTACCTGAATCTATTCTTATCGTTGACGCAACTTAT
>PUKQ01000085.1 GCA_003550565.1 Syntrophomonadaceae bacterium | reverse complement strand
TCACCACTTCGGTCACAGTATCCGCCTGTAGGTTTCCATCCGCTCCTGGCTCCACAGCCTCCACAGGCAACGTCACAGAGCCACCAGAAATCGTTCCTGCCTCTGTGGTAGCAAATTTCACGCCCTCTTCTGTTGCCACCTGAAAGCCTTCACTGATATCCGTACCATCATCCCCTGTGAATTCCACTTCGCCCGTGGCAGGTAACGCGTCCAAACGGCGAATACCGATATATGCACCCACATAATCCAGGTTTTCGCCTTCTGCTGTATCCACAAATGCACTGTTATACACCCGTTCGGCTACCGTCCAAACCTGCGCAATAAAAAACGCCGTCACCTGGAATATAATACCCAGTGGCGAGCGTTCAGACAAATTCACGTTACTACCGAAGAGGGAGCGAGCCCTGCCTTCCATACTCGTTATAATCTCCTCATACCGTTTACGCTTAAAGCCGTCGCGGCCTAAGCCAAAATCAGCCAATCAACTCGACCCCCTCTCTTTCAACAACCGTGTCACCTTCCATGCGGATCTTGAAATCAGCGTACAGCCGCCGTTCTTCGCGATCAAACTCCACATCTAATTCCAGAACTTCCTCGATCCGCGGACTTTGGCGAAACGCCCGCAAGATCTCCGCTCGTACTCGTTCCAGGTCAGGCTGTTTCACCAGCAAAGGGTCGTAATTCAGCCCGTGGCGGGTATTAAGGAAGTACTGCCCTTGGGGCGTCCCCAAAAGGATTTCGACCGACTGCACCTTCTCGTCCACGCCGTCGACCATACGCAGTTCCATGTTACTATCAAACACCAAATCGCCGTTTGTCACTTCTAATGTCCGCATTAGTCCTCCACCTCTACCTTGCCGCTCACCAGATCATCGCCCGCGTCCTGTTGCGGGCTACCGGTCGGGCCTTCAGGATGCGAGTGTGTATGACCATTCAACCATGCCAACAGAGAATCGCCTAAGACCGCCGCTTCGCCCGCACTTGCGCCGAGAAGGACACTAGAGCCTTCTACTATCGCATCGCCACCAGCTTCCAACAGAGCCTCGCCAGAAGCCGTAACAGTCGCATCGCCACCAGCTTCAACGGTTACATCGTCCGCAGCTTCTATCACTGCCTCGCCGTCTGCTTCTACCTTCACGTCGCCCTCAGCTTCAACGATAGCGTCACCCTCGGTTTTCACCTCTACGTCCTCTTCCGCTTCAACGAGAACAGGCCCGTCTGTCTGTATGTGTACCTTGTTGTCATCCTTCTGGATCACAATGCGGGCTGAAAAGTCCGTTCTAGCAATCACCAGATCATCGGCGTTATCCTCCGGTAGATCTTCGGAAAACGGCATCCAGCCACCAATAACGACAGCATCTTCCAAGGCGTGGCGGCGTTTGCTTACCGGCTCTTCCTCCGTGCCCTCCTGCACCACAGCATCGATCTCCCGCTCTGCGAATAGCACCATCACCAAGTCGCCCTTCTGATACGGCGGCCGCACAACAAAGGCACCCGTTTTCACAGTCATCACGGGCACTTCCTGCAGTAAGGGATAAGAAGCCGCTTCGTGCTTCTTATACTTGCGTTTGACCAAAAGCTGGACGTCAGCCTTCATCGCTTCCGGATCAAACTTCTCGATTTTGCCCATCATCGCCGTATGGAGGCGGCTTAACGTATTTTCGATAAAATCCTCAACAAATCCAACCGTATGACTCACTCCACCACCTCCATTTGCGTAAGAAAGTCTGCCTCATTACATACGTGTGCCCCGCTCCGCACCCGAAAAGTCCCGCTAATCGCTTCGCTTTCCACTTTAACCCGTACATCAGGCTGTATTCGATGGTTAAGCAAGCTCGTGACGTTCCAGCCCTCTTCCTCATCTTCGAGTCGTTCCGGGGAAAACACCAGACCCGTTTCGGGATTCAACACCGTGACCATTTCCGTGCCTTCCTCCGGTGCGTGCATATAGACCGTGCCCTGCGTGATATGCAACTTCGCTCCACAATCCTTGGCTAATCGCTTCAATTCGTCTTTTAACGCCCCTTCAGCCGAATATCCGCGTTTGTATTCAATATCTTCCGGCAAATCCAGCATACCAACTTCTAAGCCAAACTCGTCCAGCAACGCTTGGGCCACTTCCGAAGCCTGCACACCGGGCGGGAAGGATTGGCTGATAATACCCTCAAACCAGCGATCTGAAGCATCGCCCACAGACAAGCGTACCAAACGATCTGCCCGCTCCCATTGCGACCAGACCCGTTCCACAACACCCAAGAAGATCACACCGGCATCACCTTCATAGCCTGCTTTGACGATGATCTCTTCTTCGGAACGCAGTTGGTTCAGGGAATCATCGCTTAAATTAAAGAGCACCACCTCGCCGGTATTCGGCTCAGCACTATCGTCAAACGGCAGTTGGAAAGTAATAAATACATCATCGGAATGGAAGGTCAAACCGCCCGTCTGTACCTCGATTTCACGAATCCAAAGCTTCACGATCTATCGCCTCCACTAACCGGCGTATCGCATCTTCACAAAACAGGTACAGAAAGACGTTTTCACCCAATTCGTTCCAGCCAACCCAGGTAACGCCTGCGTCCTCAGCCAGTGGCAACAGGACACAGTCAGGCATACAAGGCTTCAGAAAGCGCAACAACGGCCTATCCAAAACAAGCTTGTTGCCATAAGACACAAAGTCGCCCCGAGAAATATCCACCGTGAAGAAGTCACCGTCGGTATTATAGTGAAACACCAGCGTAAACGTCCGTCCATCCAAACGGATACGAGTGCGGTACGGAATCGCTTCCTTGTCGACAGCAATGTAACGCATCACTCATCACCTTCTAAAGTGTCGCTAATCAGGTTCCGCAACTCGCCTTCACTAACGCCGTCCCAAATCTTCCGTGCCACACTACGGCGGCGCCCATCATCCATATCATCCAACTCTTCTGCATCTTGCGCTACGTCCCGCCCCTTGTCTGCTTCCTCTGCCACCTCCGGAGCCACCTCCGGTATCGCAATTTCCTCACGGCGTACCTCGGCCCGGCGGATCTGCTTCAGCACGATCGTGAAGCGGAATCCATCCAGGATCTGGTTGTCCTCTGTAGGAGAAAACGACTGGATCACCAGATCATCCAACACCTGGCGTCCTACGAAGCTAATGACTTCAGCCTCGTCCCGGTATTCCTGCAACTTTTCAAACCGCTCGCTTGCTTCTTCACCGGCAATAACCCCGGAAAGGGATATAGTGGTGGGCAGGCGGCGCACGTGCTCTGCTACCTCCTGCCCCTGCTCCACCGGTTTTTCGGTGATCTCGTTTATCATTTCCAAGCTTTCACTGTCCACCAACATCTGCACATCACCCAAAAACGCCTTGCCATCCACGAGATCACCTCCTAAAACGCCACTTGCGGAGCTTTCTTACGCATGCGCGCATAATACCTCTCCATCATTTCATCGAATTGATACTCCACAGCCTCCCGCATACGCTCAGCGGCTCGCTCTGGTTGCTCACCAGACGCATCGACCGTTACCTGAACCTGCGGGGAGAACAAAAAGCCACCGCCAGACATACCGAGAAAGTCCAATACAGCCCCGGCACCGCCTCGCAGTGTTTCCCAAGGCACAACAGCCTCTTGGCGATGCACGACGCCCGCAGGCTCGCTCAATGGCCCGTGTCCTGTCCATGGAGTACCACGCTGGAACCCGGGCAACATCTGCAACGGATCCGCCCACCAAGGACGATCCGGTGGTTCCTCAATCGTGCCAATGTCCGGTTTTTCGTCAAAGAGATCGCCTCGTCCAATGGCTTTCAAGTCCCTGGTAAGCGTTTCAATACCGGGTTCCCACCATTCCAGTTTCAAACGTTCTTTAACATAGCCGGCCAAGAACCCAGCCAATGCTTGCGGCCCATACCAAACAGCCATAACTGTGCCACGGATAATCGACTCTCGCCAATGCTCCAACAAATTGAGTATAAAATTCACCGTTTGGTGCGCCAACGCTTCCATGGCTTCCTGTTGCGCCACACGCCAATGTGCTTCAAGCTCACCTAGACGCATCGCTCGTTCAAATACCGTCAACTCTTCATCTTCGATTTCAGCCGGGAAGATTGTATCGCTTATTCCCGAAATAAGACCACCAGCGGCCATCACGACACTCCGCAGAGCTTCCGGAAACATACGCGAAACCATCGCCGTAGCAAGAATCCCGGTGCCAGCCGCCGCTATAAACGGCCCCACCTTTTTCAAAATAGGGATCAACACCGGAGCCAAAAACGGGAGTTTCTTGAATAGATTCGCTCCCTCACCCGCCTTAGCTATTTTCGTAAGCCAGCCACCGGTAATCTGAGCCCCTGCACCAGTCATCCAAACCGGTGCCGGTACTTCTATCTGGTGAGCCATCATCTGATCGTAAATTTCACCCACCGTTGGATCTCCTTCAAACTCGAATTCACCCGGAGCCATGGGCAAGATTTCCAAAGTGTCGAGCATTTCCTCCGGTACTTCCACATCACGGGCAACCCGTTGTTCCGTCAAAGGATGCACTTCCATCTCACTCAGCGGATCCAAGCGATCTATAGGATCACCAAAGCTGTGCCACTCTGCTTCAATTTCGTCAGCCACAATCCGCACGTCCAAAGGATCATCGTCGGCCTCTCCACCAGCTATCAGCCCAGGATAGTATCCTTCACGGAACCCGGCCATACCTAAGAACGACAAGACGGCTCCCGGCCCTTCTCTAAGCGTATCTTCCGGAATCACCGCCTCACGGTTGTGCACAAAGCCAGCAAAGCGATCAGCCGGGCCTGAGCCTGTCCAAGGTGTACCCTCGCGATATCCTTCAATATCGTGCTCCGTATCTTCCAGGAATTCCTCTAACGTTGGAGCCTCAAAACGGCCCCATTCCCGGGATTCGTACCAGTCCATAAACTCATCGTGCAAACCATGTTCCTTCAGGATCACGAAGTCCTCGAAAAGCACTCGGCGGCGGCCTGTAACGCCGTAATCACGAGGCCAGAGTTCTTCCCAACGCTCCTGCATTGTTTGCCTGCGCTCTTCTTCCTCTTCCAAGCGGCCCAGTTCCCGTGCCGCTGTCTCTGGATCATCAGCCCCCGTAAAGTCCCGCAGTCTGTCCAACCAGCCATCAAGAAATTCGACAATCGAATCGCCAACCCACTCCCAGTCAATAGCCAGCATCAGTGGGACAATCAAAGCACCGGCCGGGCCTAGTTTCACGCCCAAACCAACGGCGGCCAAACCAGCAATCAAGTCGTTTAGGATCTGAGACGCAAATTCATCGTCGTCAATACCCCGGAAGTCAATATACGCCTCGGCCACCATATCCCAATCGCCGTCAAACAAGCCACCCATGGCTCTGCCAACAGCATCGAGTTTTTCAATCACCGAGTCACGGAACGCTCCAAAGTCGCCTTCAAGGCCGAGGAAGTCCTCCGTGATGGCGTAATACACATCTTCCGTGATCGTCTCTTCCAGACCCATGAACGCACCGACAATATCCTCAACAGCCAGGAAGATCAAGGATCCAATCACAGCAAACTTCAGAAACGGCACAGCCGCCGCTGTAATCACGGGCAAGAGCATTTGGAACGCTCTATACAAGCCTAATACACCCATGGACACACCGCCGATGGCAGTACCCCATCCGATCCATTTCAGCATCTGTTCGCCTATCGGGTCATCACGAATCATGTCGAATATGTCCGTCAGCCACTGCATAACCGTCGATAATGGATCCAGGAGAGGTTCACCCATGATTTCCACCATATCGCCGAGTGCACCCCGGAAAGCCTTTACAGAACCTGCGCCGCTTTCCACAACTTCCTCAAAAGCATCCATGTGTTCGCCGCTTTGCTGTTGGATCAAGTTATACAAGAGTTGCCTGCGCTGTGTCGCATCCATTTCCGAACGGAAGTCAGCCATCGAATAGCCAGCTTCCTGCAACGCCTGTTCTAAGTCAATACCCGTTAAACGGACAAACTGCCTGCGGCTCACAACGCCCGCAGCTATCGTCTCATTCAGTTGGCGCATCATGCGGTCAAAGTCCACGCCTCGGGCTTCTGCCAGCACCATGGCATCCCCAGCAATCTCGCCGAATTCCTGCAAAGAGAAACCCATTTGCGTGGCCTGCCGGGCAATACCCATCAAGTCACCTTGACGATACATACCGCCCGAAAGTTCTTCCAGCCGTTCCATTTCATCGGTAAAGGATGCCCATTCGCTCTCGGTTTCAGCCGCATGGCGCAGTTGGATCTCCAACGTTTCAATATTGGAGGCGGCCTGGAACATTTTACCTGCAAGGCCGGTCGCCATAATACCCATCATACCGGAACGGAGAGCACTAAACGCTTGCCCGGCTTGAGACGACAGATTCTGCAAAGAGCCGCCTACACCGCGGTATGTTGTTTTCATTTCCTTGCCGCCCCGTCTACTTTCCTTGGACATGGACTGCAAAGAGGTTTTTGCTGTCTTGGACTTGCTCTCCACCGTTCCTAAGGCACTTTCGCCCGACTCGCCCATTTCCTCCAAGGATCCGCTCGACTCTTCCACGCGACTCCGGAACTTGTCCATCATCGCGTCGGCCTCTTTCAACGGCCCTTCGTCAATATCAAAGCGGATCACATTCGCCAGTTCCCGCAGTGCGATATCAGCCACCTCCTTTCCGTCTCTGTTGCCGTTGCATTTCCTCGTGGTAGAGATCTAACGCCGCGTTCGCTTCTTCCACCTCGTCCAGATCCAACTGTTCCACCCAGCCCGGATCCAGACCGAACAGAATAAGACGCCACAAGGGCCACGCCTCTTTGGCAATGGCCCTGTGGTCGTAATGCTCGCTAGCTCCTAAGAAAGGAGTTTATCGCCGTCACCAACTCTTCCAACGTCTCAAAGTCCTCGTCGAAGTCGTCAAGCGTCACCTTCGGTTTTACGACAACGTTTTCCAGATATTCCTGCGCCATTTTCTCCAAATCCGGTTCGCCCTGGTACTTGGCCCGTGTCTGCAGGCGCAATACCCAACGGGCACCCGGGTGTTGCAAATGATATTCCGTACCATTAATCGTCACCTTGTCCTGCTTAGCCATGCTTTATGCCCTCCCGTTATCCTCTGTATTCCTCTTCTTGATCCCAATCCGCGATACGGATTGTCCAGTCCCGTTCGCCTTCTTCCTGTCCCAAGTCCCGTCCAGCGGGTTTTTGCACCCAGCACTTATTACCGCCAGCCGAGAACGCACCGGTGTTATCGTCCACAACAAAGACACCGAAAAGCTCCTGGCTTTGGCTTAGGTCAAACAACTTTTTGTTAGACGGGCTGGACGACTTCAACGTAACCGTGATTTCGCCCATGGGATGGGGATTGCGCGAACGAGTCACTTCGCCTTGACTACCAACGTGTTCCGTGTATAGATCCTCATCTTTTTCAGCCGTGATATACGTGCCTTCGGCAAAGCCGACAATAGCACCGCCGTCCACCGTCAACGTAACTTCACGGGGATCATACGTATACATGCGTCATCCCTCCTTAAACGGTCACAACGCCGTGGACTTCAATATAATGCACAGCCCCGGCCGTGGTGTACTCAAATTCGACGTTGCGCAGGCGACGGTTTGCCAGATCCGCCTCTGGTATTTCAGCCCGGCGAGGTGTTTCCACCGTAAACATCGGACGCCCATCCTCGTTCTGCGCAATAATGCCCATATCCGCGGCATCAATCAAACGGCTGCGAATCGCAGCTTTCACCTGGGCAATGCCCCGGCTGTCGAAGGGAACCCTCGGTGCGTTAAAGAGCAACTGGTGCAAGTCCTCATTCAAACGTACCTGCACATAATCCTGACCCCGAATCACGTCAATATACTCACCAACCGTCGTCAGGCCGTCAGACGTCTGTGGGACGCCGAGTTTCTCAACATAGGTGTTGATATTAGCCCCACACAACTTTTGCATGTCAGTCGCCGTTACCTCAGGCAGAGCTAC
>PUKQ01000097.1 GCA_003550565.1 Syntrophomonadaceae bacterium | reverse complement strand
GCCCCGAACAGTCTCTTTTCGGAGACAAAATCCCGGTCCAAACCTTAGACGGCAAAGTCACTTTAAATGTGCCGCCAAACAGCCACAACGGGAGCAAGTTAAGGCTTCGCGGCAAAGGATTTCCCAAAAAAGACAAAAGCCGCGGGGATCAGTACGTCCGGCTGGTCATTGACACTCCTTCAGATATGAGCGAAGAGGAGAAAAACCTTTATAAACAGCTCTATGAGCTAAGGAAAGGCGGGAAGTGATTAAAATGAAACTAATTCGAATTCACTGTCATACTGATGTGGGAGAAAAAATAACGGAATTTAGCTTGGAATATCATCCCGATATGCTGGAATTATATGAAAATATGGGAATAATTAATATTGAAGAAGACACTATACACTATGAAGACCTGCGCCGGCTAAAGAAAATGCTCCGCCTGAAAAGGAACATCGGGGTTAATACCATCGGCGCAGCTGTTATTGTAGAGTTACTGGACAAAATAGAAAATATGCAGGATGAAATCGAACGCCTCCGAAAGAAAGTAGATAAGTAATTAGAAAAATTTGAGATAAGTGAACTACTCCCGCTTTCGCTTCGCTCAGAAGCGGGGGCTTCCTACCAATAAGGCTGATGTCACAAGTTTACCCAAGTTTTAAAATTAATCCCCACCTCGAAACTACCATTTACCCGGCTAATTTCAATAAGTTTTGGCCGGGTTATAGTCCCTGTTTACTTCCTAATTACAAGCAGAACATTATATATTTTCTCCATCCTAAGTCTTTGCTCCGGTCTGATTTGTTGGCCCATGTAGAACACAATTGAGAACTAGCGTAAATTGAAAAAGCCATTATTAACTACCTACCCTGCCGATTAGCCTTATACTCCAACATACCTCGAAATATGCTCCACGAAGATTCCTTACTCCTACATTTTTTGGAGAAGCAAAAAAGGTTATAATATTTGCCAGGGAGTGAAAAAAATGATTCCATTAAGAGACAATGTAATAACACAGCGTTTTCCCATTATGAATGTATCACTGATATTTTTAAACATCCTGGTCTTTCTCTACCAATTAATGCTTCCAGGTGAAGCAGCATACCATTTTGTTACTCAATATGGGGTTATTCCGGTAGAATTAACGGGTGGCTTTACTTCTTTTTTTTCCGGTAATTTAGAATATACTATTCTTATTCCGGGAGCTATTCTTTCCCTATTTACAGCCACTTTTTTACACGGAGGATGGCTTCATCTTATTGGCAACATGATCTATTTATGGGTCTTTGGCGATAGCATCGAAGATCGCCTGGGTTCACTGCGTTATTTGGGAATCTACCTGTCCATGGGTGCAATGGGAAGCATCTTTCACGTTTTATTTAATCCTCTGTCGTCCACTCCTTTAATCGGAGCAAGTGGAGCTATTGCCGGAGTCCTGGGATGTTACCTATTATTATATCCTCGGGCCTCAATTTTAACACTTGTCCCCATAGGATTTTTTATTACTTTTATTCACATACCCGCCATTCTTTTTTTGGGAATTTGGTTTCTCCTCCAACTCTTTAACGCCTTGGGGACTCAAGCTGTGGGGGCAGGGGCACAATCAGTAGCATGGTGGGCCCATGTGGGAGGTTTTCTGGTAGGATTAATTATGGTAATTTTCCTGCGTGCCCAGCAGAAAATCAGGTAAACAGAGTTCTTATTATTAATTATTAGTTTTTACTAAAACCGATTTTTTCCAAAAATAAGGGGTCAGCCCAACAAAAACGGATTGTATAGTATAATAAAGATAATTATCCTTATACTTTTAGTAAGGACCCGTAGCCGTGCAAACCCACAACTTTTAAAGGGGGTTTTTAAATGAAGATCATAGTTGCACCCGATTCTTTCAAGGGGAGCCTCTCGGCAGTGGAAGTTGCAGATTCCATAGAAGCCGGGATCAAAAAAGCTAATCCCCGGATAGAGGTCACCAAAATACCCCTGGCCGATGGAGGAGAAGGGACGGTGGAAGCCCTGGTTATCGCCACTGGCGGTAAAATACTTCAAGTCCGAGCTACAGGTCCCTTGGGGAAAAGGGTAGATTCTTTTTTCGGCATTTTGGGAGACGGGAAAACCGCGGTCATTGAAATGGCTGCGGCGTCCGGTTTAGAACTTGTCCCGCCCCACTTAAGAAACCCACTTCATACCACCACCTACGGAGTTGGAGAGTTAATGCTGGCAGCGCTGGAGAACAAATGCAACAAAGTTATAGTCGGCTTGGGTGGAAGTGCTACCAATGACGGGGGCATGGGCATGGCAAAGGCTATGGGGGTAAGGTTTTATGATAAAAACGGTCAGGAAGTAGGCGTGGGTGGAAAACACCTCGGTGAAGTGACGACAATAAAATTAGATAATATTGATTCGCGTCTTAAAGAAGTAGAAATTATAGCTGCCAGTGACGTAAATAATCCCTTGCTGGGTAAACATGGAGCCTCCTATATTTATGCCCCCCAAAAAGGAGCCGATGAAGATACGGTTCTATTTTTGGAAAGGGGCATGGAAAACTTTGCAGCCATAATTAAAGAAAGCCTCGGAATAGACATAAGCAATTTGCCCGGCAGCGGTGCGGCAGGTGGCCTCGGGGCGGGTTTGATGGCCTTTTGCAGTGCTAAAATGAAGCCGGGCATGGAAGTAGTCAGGGAAATTTGTCGGTTAGATGAAATTTTGAAAAATGCAGATCTTCTCATCACCGGGGAGGGAAAAACAGATGAGCAAACTTCATTCGGGAAAGCACCGCTGGGCATAGCCAAAGTGGCAAAAGAAAAAAATGTTGCCGTAGTTTGTTTATCCGGCGGGTTAGAATCCGGATTTGAAATAATATACAACCACGGCATAGACGCCGCTTTTAGCAGCATTAACATGCCCATGACCCTGGAAAATGCTATGGCTCAGTCTTCTAAAATGCTTGTCCAAACTGCTGAAGCTATAACCCGTTTGGCCATGAAATTGAGCAAAAGCGGCAATAACTAATTAACAAAAGATTTTTTACAATAATAAAACTGCCAGAAAATGCTTACCACTTACTCCACCAGCAAAGCGGGACGAAAAGCTAACTTATCCGCCGACACAAAAATAAAACGAATTCCATTTAGGAGCCCTTCATAAGCATTTTTTTTAGCCTCGGCATGAAGATGACCGTAAATGCAGATTTTAACCCCATAATCAAACATAAGGCGGGTAAAATCAGAAGGCTCTTGATGCAGATTAAAGGGAGGAAAATGCATGGCCGTGATAATTTGACGGTGACCTTCATTATAAGCACTTTTCAGAGAAAGTTCCAGCCTGTGGACTTCACGCTGGTATAATTTATAATCATTTGTCTCGTCAAATCGAGGTTCACCCGGACAAATCCATCCCCTACTTCCACAAACAGCCCAACCCTCCCAACTAAAGTGATCATTTTGCAAAGCATACACGCTCTGAGGAAGTGCCTGGCGCACCTTTGATATTGAATTCCACCAGTAATCATGATTACCTCGCAGCAGAAGTTTTTTCCCGGGCAAGCCGCCAATCCACTGCAGGTCATAACTTGCTTCTTGCAAATACATAGCCCAGGATATATCTCCGGGTATAATAACCATATCTTCTTCTTTTACATACTTTTCCCATTCCGCCCGGATTTTTTCCACATGATTTTCCCATTCTGCACCAAATACGTCCATGGGCTTGTTAACTTTAAAAGAAAGATGCAAATCTCCCATTCCCCAAATGGCCATTTATATCTCTCCCTGCTATAAAAAAAATTAATTTTAATTAACATATTAAAGTATTTTTGTTTTTATTGTTTGCACCTTCAGATAAAAATGATATACTTATAACTGAAATATTTTTCTGACAAAATGAATGCCTTTTTAAACAGAAAAAAGCAAGAGGTCTAACAATATACCTTAAAAAAATTTAAAAAGGAGTTTTCCCATTGCCAAAAGAGAAACCCAGGAAAAAACGTTACCTAAGAAGCCGGATTACCCAACGCCTTATCCTTGATACAGCTGAACAAGTATTTCTAGAAAAAGGTTATCATAAAACCACTATCACTGAAATAAGCAAACGGGCAAATGTTGGATATGGCACGGTTTACAGCCATTTCCGAGGCAAAGATGACCTTTTAAACACCATTATTGACCGCACTTCGGAAAAATATTTTAATATTTTGGATGACACCGAACCTGTCAGTAATTTCCATGAACTACACGCCATATTTGAAGATAAAATCAAATCTACTTTCCAATTAGCCAATAAACAAAAAGAAATTTTAAAAGTTTCTCAACAAGCACTAGGACAATCAAAAAATGTTTTTGAACATTGGAATAATAAAATGGCGCTTTTCGCTGAAATAATTGAAAGAGAAATCGCCGGTGCCCGCAAAAAAGGATTTGTTAATAAAAACTTTGACTTGCGCATTATCTCCAAAGCCATGATCCTAACCCTGGAAAGATTTTTATGGGAATTTGTGCATGAAAATGAAACAGACCTTGAGCTTCTTATTCATACTTTATCACTCATTTTTGTGCGGGGTCTTTGCGCCCCTGAATCTATACTCAACTTTCAGCTCCACGAGAGTTAAAATAAACAACCCTTTTTTCAGTTATAAGAGCATCTATACGATGATCCCATTCTTTCACAGGCACTTCATCTACAACCTGTAGTTCAAAGGCTACGGCAAATGAGGGAGTACCCGGACGAAGGTTACCAACAAATCGGTCATAATAACCACCTCCATAACCCAACCTGTTTCCACTTAAATCAAAAGCCACACCGGGAATTAGTAACAGATCAATCTCTTTTGGCTCTACCGGCCTGGTTCTTTCAGGCAGTGGTTCCTTTATCCCGTACGCACCCGGAGCTAAATCTTTTTCCCAATCTATTAAACGTGACGGTATTAATTCCTTTGTATCTTTCAGAGTACGCGGCACCACTACCGTTTTTCCCAAAGACAAGCTCTTCTCAATTAAAGGGCGGGTATCAACTTCATTTCTATAAGCAATAAAAAACATTATTACCCCAGCTTTTTGAAATTCCTCTAATTCAAGAAATTTTGCCGTTATAGCCTTACTTTTTGCGGTAATATCATCGGCAGTAAGTTGATCTCTTTTATATAAAACTTCATGACGCAATTCCTTTTTTAAGTCTGACATGATAGATTAAGTTCTCTCCAATTAGATAATTTTAGCCTCAAATAGTTAACACGAAAGTAATTTAATACGCCCGAGCAAAATACACACAATACGGCGCTTTTTCACCACAAGCCAGGCAGTTGTGCCCTACCTCACCGTTATGTGAATTTATAATACACCTTATGGTGGCCTTGGTGTCATCTTTAATTTTCTCTTCGCAATTTCCGCTGCCACACCAGTAGCCCTGTACAAAACCTTTACTCTCTAACATATAGCCGCAAAACTCATTATAATCTTCCATTTCTGCCGTATGTTCTTCGCGAAACTTTAAAGCCCGCTCCAGCATATCTTGTTGAATCTCCTTCAGCAATGCAGGTACTCGTTTAGTTACTTCTTCCATGGGAATTTCTTCTTTATCTCCCGTATCTCGCCTTACAGCCACCAGGCGGTTATTTTCCATATCCCGTGGTCCTAGTTCCAGGCGTAAAGGCACTCCTTTCATTTCCCACTGGTTGAACTTCCATCCCGCCGTATATTCTAAACGATCATCCACTTTCAGTCGAATATCATGAGGCAACAAGCCTGCAATATCGTTTATTTTCTCCAAGACCTCTTCCCGCTGCTTTTTGGTAATTATGGGAACCATAACCACCTGAGTAGGAGCAACAGCCGGAGGCAAAACTAACCCCCGATCATCTCCATGCACCATAATAAGCGCTCCTATCACCCTGGTAGATACTCCCCAGGAAGTTTGCCAGACATATTTTAGCTCATCGTCCTGATCCAAAAAAGTAATATCAAAAACACGGGCAAAGTGCTGCCCCAGGTTGTGGGAAGTTCCAGATTGAAGGGCTTTACCATCACTCATCAATGCTTCTATGGTGTAAGTCCGTAAAGCTCCGGCAAATTTTTCTTTTTCTGTTTTTTGGCCCGCTATTACCGGAATAGCCATTTCCGTTTCCATGAACTCCCGGTATACTTCGAGCATTTTCAGTGTTTCTTGTTCCGCCTCTTCTTCCGTGCTATGACAGGTATGACCTTCTTGCCAAATAAATTCGGAAGTCCGCAAAAATGGACGGGTTGACTTCTCCCAGCGAACGACATTTGCCCACTGGTTAATCAAAACCGGCAGGTCCCTCCAAGATTGGATCCACCTGGAATACATACTGCAGATAATAGACTCGGAAGTGGGCCTAACGGCTAACGGTTCGGCAAGTTCTTCATCTCCTCCCCGGGTAACTAAAGCCACTTCAGGAGCGAACCCTTCCACATGCTCGGCTTCTTTTTGTAAAAGACCTTGCGGAATAAATAGCGGGAAATAGGCATTTTCATGCCCGGTTTCTTTTATTCTTTTATCAAGCAGCCGCTGTACATTTTCCCATATGGCATAACCATAAGGACGAATTACCATACATCCCTTAATGGGAGCATAGTCCATTAATTCGGCTTTTAATATTACATCCACATACCATTGGGAGTAATCCTGGGCACGCGGGGTTATTTCCTTGACAAATTCTTTATCTTTGTTTTTTTTATCCATCATACAATTTCCCCCTATAAAGTGATTAATTTTGAAGCTATTTATGCCTCCCGCTTCTCAATAATAGAAACGGCATGCCTTTCGGAGCGCAGGTGCTCCTGCAGGCGGGCATTTACATCTTCCACGCTAATTTCCTGTAAAATTTCCGGATAAGCAAAAAAGTCTGCCCCTTTAAAACGGTAAGCTAAATAATTATTAGCTATAAACTCCAGATAATTAAATCTGCGCATAAAATCCCCCAGTTTAGCCTTCCGGTGCCTTTCTACTTGTTCTGTAGTTAAGCCTTCCTTTTTAATTCTTTCAATGCTGTCCATAATCCTTACATAGAGCAGCTCCGGATCATGAGTCTCTCCACCGAGCATGGTAAAAGCATAGTTTTCCTCCAACACATAATCAGCATCAAATTGTTCATTGATAAGGCCTTCTTCATACAGTTCGTTGTATAGAGGTTCGCTCGGAGAAAATATAATTTCCAGAAGAAGATCGCTTAATATTTCCCGGCGCAATTTTTCCCGGCCTTCCAAACATTCGGGGGATTCATCTTTAAACCCTATGCCCAATAGCGGCTCTGATACCACCATGGATTGAACTACTCTTTGTTTCTCCACGTTATTGGGCTCTTCATAATGGTACCGTTTTATCTCTACCGGTTTTTCATAATTACGCGAGCTTATATTTTTTCCCACTTGTTCCCTCACCTTTTCAGGCTCAACAGCACCGCCCACTATAAAAAGAGCCATATTGGCCGGATGATAAAAAGTATTGTAACAGTGGTATAATATTTCCGGAGTAATTTGTTGAATGCTTTCTAATGTACCGGCAATATCTTTCTGCACCGGATGATTATGGTATAGAGCACCTAAAAGGTTGAAAAAAATTCGCCACTGGGGATTATCTTCAAACATACTTATTTCCTGCCCAATTATCCCCTGTTCTTTTTGCACAGTTTCTTCCGTAAAGTAAGGGCTTTGGACAAAATTCAACAATAATTCCAGGTTCTCATAAAAATTATTAATACAAGAAAACAGGTAACCTGTCTGGGTAAAAGATGTGAAGGCATTGGGCGAAGCACCTTTTTGCGCGAAACGATAGAATACATCGCCCTCAGCCTCTTCAAATAATTTATGCTCCAAAAAATGGGCCACACCATCTGGTAATTCTATATATTCATTGCTCCCGTTAATACTAAAACAGCAGTCAATGGAGCCAAATCGGGTGGAAAAAACAGCATAATTTTTCTGATAATCAGGTTTAGGGAGAATATAAAGCTTTAAACCGGGAGGAATTTCCACAAAATATATCTTCTCTTTTAAAATTTCACTCTGGAGTATTTCCCAATCCAAGGTCATCTTTTTATCCCCCTTCATTACTATGCAAAAAATAAACGGTGTCAATCTTGATTTGATTAGCCGCCTCCATAACCTCATCTACCGAAATACCTTCAAGACGTTCTATTACCTCTTCAACACTCTGCTTACTGCCTCCAAGTGACGCGTCCAGGTAAAAACCAATCAAGCTGTGAGGGTTGTCTTCCTGGGCCTTGAGCTGATTAACAAGACCTATGCGGGTATTTTCCATTTCTTCACGGGAAATATCACCCAGTTGAATGGCCTTCAACTGCTCTTGCATTATATCCAGAGAATGCTGGTAGTTGACCGGGTTAATTCCCGCCATTGTTATCATAATACCTTTATGTTTTTCCAGCCTCGAAAAAACAAAATAAGCAAGATTGGCTTCCTCGCGTACCTGGCGAAATAATTTGGAATGAGGGAAACCTCCCAAAATACCATTGCAAAATACCAGGGGGTAATAAAGCTCATGATTACAAGTAATATTTGTACGATAGCCCAACACAAGGTATCCCTGATTAACAGGAAGAATTTCTTCCTGCTTATTTAATTCCCCTTTCCTGTCATGAAATATTTCCGTGGGTGGAATTTCTTTAAGGGGCGGTACCCGAGAAAAACTAAAAGCTTCATTAATTAAGGTTTTTACATCCTCCCACCGCTGTAATCCAACCAGATAAATATCTATGGGATTACTGCGTAACAATTCACAAGAATAAGTGTACAATTCTTGCGAATCTATTTTTTCCAGGTCTTCCAGGTACCCCAGTCTATAAATTCCAAACCTTTCATCCCTGCACATTTCTTGAACACAACGTTCTAGAGCATAAGAGGTTTTATTATTGATCATGCTTTTAATTTCCTGTGCCAGCTGCTTCTTTTCCTGATTAACAAATGAACGGCGGAAGCCTCCTTCTTCTAACAGGGGGTTACTTAACAACTCTCCCATTATATTAATTCCCCGATTTAAAAGTTTATCTTCACTAAGATATTCCGGTCGGACCACTTCCAAAGATATGACCATCAAATGTTTTTCTCCTCTTTTGCTTACACCGGTAGAAAGCACCGAGCCATACAAATTATCCAATTCGCGCTGAAGGCTGATGCTATCGGGATAGCTGTTGGTACCTCTTTCCAACACCGATGGCAACAAGGCTGTTTTAGTAGCGAGATCTTCTCTTAATTCTTGATGAATATACATTTTTAAAGTTACTGTTTTAAATTTATCTGTGGGCAGCCAAATCAAGCGCATGCCTTCTGCTATTTCTTCAATTAGAGGTTGTCCAAGCAAGCATTTTCCCCCCTCATTCTTCTTGGGTTATTTTTTTATGTTTATATAATAATTGCCAGATAATCTTTATCTTGCTAAACAAGTAAATATTCCATAAATAAAATCCGTTTTCCTGCTTTGGCTTTAATTACTCCAGTATAGAACTACAGCGAATCTTTTAAAGCACAAAGCACAAGACAAGGGTCGAGCAAGGCAAGCAAGGCAAGGGGACGGTTCCTTTGCCTTACGGCCTTCGCTTCGCTACGGGACGCTCGAATCGTCCACACGGCTTGTGAGGCAAAGGAACCGTCCCCTTGCCTTACCCTTGTAAGTTGACTTCATTTTTTCCCCATGTTATGATTTTACTGCTGTGAAGATAAACGCGCCCGTGGTGAAATGGATATCACGCAGGCCTCCGGAGCCTGAATTTGGGGTTCGAATCCCTACGGGCGCACCAAAATCAATTTTGCTTCAAATGCAATTAAAAAGAGACAGGTTCGCCTGTCCTTTTTATAAATATTGACTCTAAGTAAATAAGTGTAATTTTGAGGTTTAAGTTAGATTACTTAAAGAATAAAGCCTGTTTCCGTTTTAAACCTCAAAAAGATGAAGGGGAACAGGTGTGAGAATTTCAGGCCCCTCATCTTTTATAATTACTGTGTCTTCGATATCTATAGCTCCCCATTCCGGAACAATTAATTTGGGTTCTATGCAAAGGCACATGCCGGCAGATATTAGTTCTTCATTGCCCTTGGTCAAAGCCGGCGGGTCATCAAGTTCCAATCCAATTCCATGTCCGATATAATACCCCTTCATATCACCCCAGCCCTGGAAATATTCCCAGGCTCCGAGTTCTTCAGCTTTCTTCGCAGCAACGGAAAAAAGACTTCCAGCCGTTACCCCGGGCAATGCTTGAGCCATAACTTCCTCCATAATTGTCTTTATTACCTGAAATCTTTCTTTTTGCAAATCACTCGCCTGCCCCGCAACATAAGTACGGGCCATATCCACATGATACCCTTGATAATTAATTCCAATATCCAGTACCAGCAAATCACCCCGCCGAATTTTTTCAGGGGAAGCACCCCACGGCATGGATGGTCCTGTTCCCACTCCCGTAACCGTCATAGCCAATCCGGATATCTTCCATGACGTACTTGAACCGGCTATTAATCCTTCATGAGTTGAAGTGTTATCCCACCGCCGGTGATAATTTATAAACTCTGCCCCCCCTCGCCGCACATTACGGTAAACTTCAGCTGCCAGTTCTATCTCTGTAATCCCCGGTTTCATATTTTCCATAATAGCACGGTGAGCCTCGGCAAATATGGAAGCGGTTTCTTTCAACTTGACCTGTTCCTTCTCTTCTTTAACTGCCCTTTGCTTTAAAATAGCAGGGGATATATTCACCAGTTCAAATTTAGAAAATGTTTGCTGAATGCGTTTATAGAGGGAAGCCGGCAGAACATCTTCTTCCACACCAAGTTTTCCTCCGGCCGGGCAAATTTCACTTAGCAATTCGGCCACAGGTTTCAAGCTTGGAGTATCATACAACCTTTTCACCCAGGTTTCTTCTTTTACCATAGCCATGGCTCGCCGCACAAATAAAGCCGGTTCTCCTTGCGCCGGGACCAAAAAGTTACAGGGTTGGGCAGTTCCGGCATAATATAACAAATCGCGGTGGTATATTATAAGGGCGGCATCCACACCTTCCCGCTGCATGCTTTCCTGAAGTTTTTTTAAACGCTGCCTGGAAATAGCTTCTTCACCTTCCTTGATTAAATTTACAAAAACTTTCCTTCATTAATTGATTAAGGAATTAATTTATTAAGGGGGTATTCGATAATACCTTCGGCACCAACTTCCTTTAGCCGGCCCACCAGGTTTTTAACTTCTTTTTCATCAACTATGGTTTCCACTGCCACCCATCCTTCCTCAAAAAGATTTGAGACCGTAGGTTTTCGTAAAGCCGGTAAAATTTTCATAAGCTGAGGCAAGTTTGCTTCGTTAATATTCATTTTTAACGCTACCTTTTGTTCCGCCAAAAGAGCTCCCTGCAAAAGGGTTAACATGTGTTCAATTTTTTCCTTTTTCCATGTGTCAGCCCAGCTTTCCCGGTTTACAATAAGCCTGGGAGTGGAAACAAGTATGGTTTCGAGAATTTCAAGATTATTAGCTTTTAAAGAATTACCCGTTTCGGTTAATTCAGAAATAGCATCGGCCAAAACAGGCGGCTTTACTTCGGTAGCTCCCCATGAAAAAATAATGCTGGCACTAATTCCCTTCTCTAGCAAGTATTTTCGCGTACTTTCCACTAACTCTGTAGCTATTTTTTTCCCTTCAAGGTCCTTGATGCTTTTAATATCAGAGCCTTTCGGTACTGCCAGCACCAAACGCACCGGTCTTAGACCGGTTTTAGAATAGGTCAATTCGGCAACCTCTATCACATCCGCTCCGCTTTCGGTAATCCAATCTTTGCCGGTGAGCCCTACATCTAATACTTGACCTTGAACATATTCAGGAATTTCTTGGGCCCGAATAAGAATACACTCTATTTCTTCATCATCTATGTAAGGGAAATAAGACCTTTCTCCAACACTTACGTTATATCCCGCTTTTTTAAATATTTCTAAAGTAGAATCTTTCAGGCTACCTGCCGGTAACCCCAGTTTTAATTTATTCATGTAGTAATCACCCTTTCTAAAATCTATTAAACCCGATTATCTTTAATAACACACTACCACAAAACTTTCTCTTTATCCTGCCCGTTTGGCTAATTAAATCCAAATTTAACTTTTCGCCTCATTCCCCCATATCCATATTTGGAGAAAAAATCCTCCTTAGCTGATTAATAGCAACCACCCTCCCCGATAAAAGAAGGGAGGGTGGAATAATTTGTATCACATCGGAGTGTCTACAATTAAGGCTGTGGGTGTTTTGATAAAAGTTCCCTGCTCTTCTCTACATCTTCCTCCGGCAAAGAATAATCGGTGAGCTTTCCGTTCAAGTAAGCTTCATAACCGCTGAGATCCATAACTCCGTGTCCGCTGAGATTAAAAAGAATGGTCTTCTCCCGGCCTTCTTCCTTGGCCTTCAAAGCTTCATCTATGGCGGCTGCCACTGCATGAGTGGTTTCCGGAGCCACAATCATTCCCTGAACCCGTGCCCAGGTTACACCAGCTTCATATGTTTGTAGTTGATTTATGGCCCTGGTTTTTACCAGTTCATCTTCCACCAGTTGGCTCACCAGGGGAGCAGCCCCGTGATAGCGCAAACCACCGGCATGGATAGGAGGGGGCATAAAGTTATGCCCCAGGGAAAACATGGGCAAAAACGGTGTTGTTTGGGCTGTATCGCCAAAATCATAACCAAATGGCCCCCGGGTTAAAGTAGGGCAGGCAGTAGGCTCTACCGCCAACAATTCAACCTCTTTCCCCTCAATTTTATCCCGGAGAAATGGAAAGGCTATTCCCGCAAAATTACTGCCACCACCTACACACCCGATGACCACATCAGGATATTCGTTAATGGAGGCAAATTGTTTTTGAGTTTCCAGCCCTATTATTGTTTGATGCAGCATAACATGGTTTAAGACACTTCCCAGGGAATAGCGAGCAGCTTCTGAATTAACAGCATCTTCTATGGCTTCGCTAATGGCCATGCCCAGGCTTCCCGGGCTATTCGGATCTTCCTGGAGGACTTTCCGCCCAAAATTTGTATCTTCGCTGGGAGAAGGCACACAATTGGCTCCCCACATATTCATCATAATCCGCCGGTAAGGCTTCTGATCATAACTGACGCGAACCATATACACTTTACACTCCAAGCCAAACAGGTTGCATCCCAAGCTAAGAGCGCTTCCCCACTGGCCGGCGCCGGTTTCGGTGGTAAGTCGTTTGATGCCAAAAACTTTATTGTAATAAGCTTGAGCAATGGCAGTGTTAGGCTTATGGCTTCCCGCAGGGCTAACACTTTCGTCTTTGTAATATATTTTGGCGGGAGTGCCCAGGTATTCTTCCATGGCATAAGCCCTTACCAATGGAGTAGGCCTCCAGAGTAAAAGTTTTTCCAACACCTCTTCAGGAATATCAATAAAGCGTTCCGTGGCAACTTCTTGTTCAATTAAATTCATGGGAAAAACAGGCGCCAGATCATCCGGCTGTAAGGGTTTTCCTGTGCCTGGATTAAGAGGCGGCTTCAACGGATTAGGCATATCTGCCTGGATGTTGTACCACTGCCGGGGAATTTCCCTTTCCGATAAATTAACCCTGTTTTCCTGCATACGATAACCTCCTTTTTTTATTATTTCCATCAAACAATAATGACCAATTTATTGCCGAAGGAATATTTTAAGCCATTCACCCGATATATACAAAATAAAAACCCCCGTCTTGGGACGAAGGTTTATCGCGGTACCACCCGAGTTACCCCTTAACAGGAGGGGTCTCTTTACCAGGCATTAAGTTGTTATATAAATAGAAACTTCCTTAAGCCTGCATCTTTATAACGGTAGAAGTACCGGGCAAGCCTATTCTCTCTAAAATCACCTTAAGATTTCAACCCGCCGCTCCAGGACCCATTCAGCAGATAAACAACGCCGGGCTCACAGCTTCGGGAACCCCCTCCACCCGGCTCTCTGAGAAATTCAACCTCTGCTTACTAGCTCCTATCATTACTTTTACTTATATAATTAGTGTATAAAAGTTAGCATATAATAATACGTTTGTCAACTGCCTGGAGCCTATTTTTTTCTTTTCCCAAAAATATTTTAACTACTCAGGCTTATTACGCTGTGTTTCAGGGGACGGTTCCATTGTCTCCCCTCGTCGCTTCGCTTCCTTCGGCCCTTCGCTGCGCTTCGGGGACAATGAATAACCGTCCCCTTCACACAGCTTGCTTCAACTCAACTTATTCTTCACATAAGCTTGCTTCAATCCAATCTTATCCTGGGCTGAGTAGTCACAAAATATTTATCTTCTTTCCCTCCAACAAATTAACATTTATGTTAGGTGAATTGAAACTTGAGTTGTCCGTCTTCAGAAAGAATCAGGCGGGCGTTAAATTTCTTGCCTTTTTTAGAGGTGAACCCCTCAAGGAGTTCGGTTTTGCCATTTTGCAACAATTGTTTTACCTGCCGAAGGGGCAATTTTTTGCCAAGAATAGTAGCACCGATAAAAAAAACACATCCTTCCCCCCTTCTGCTGCATTCATATCCTTTGGAATTTGCTATTACTTTGCCTTCTTTACAGGCAGGGCACGGGGCCAAAATTTCCCCGTTATTTTTGCTTTCCCCACCGGAGGCAGGCATATTTTTTCGCCTTAACAATGGGTTTATTTCTGCCCGAGCAGCTTCATCTACCAGATATCGGGTATACTTTTTTATATTCTCCATAAATTTTTCCGGTTCCAACTGCCCCCGTGATATTTGATAGAGCTCTTGTTCCCATTCTCCCGTCATTTCCGGCGATTTCAATTCTGGGGGCACAACTTGAATCAGGTTTATCCCCTTCTGGGTGGGAACGAGCTTTTTTCCCTGTCGTTCCAGGTACCCTACCTTAATCAAGCGTTCAATTATTCCCGCTCGGGTAGCCGGTGTTCCCAGCCCGCGTTCTTTAAGGTGTTCTTTCAATTCTTCATCTTCCACGAAGCGACCGGCATTCTCCATAGCTCCCAGCAATGCAGATTCCGTATACTGCGCAGGGGGGCGGGTTTGTTTTTGTTTAATTTCAGTATCTTTTACCTGCACCTCATCTCCTCTGCTCAACGGAGGAAGTAGCTGTTCTTTTTCTTCCATATTTAAATCTTCTGCACCCTTGTTTCTTTCTGATTCAAAAGCTTCCCGATATATTTCTTTCCATCCTTCCTGCTGAATAACTTTTCCCCGCGATAAGAATTGTTCATCTTTTACTTCAACCGTAACAGTGGTTAATTGGTACTTATATTCCGGATAAAAAACTGCCAGCAACCGAAAAACAACCAGGTCAAAAATCTTTTGGGCTTCAGGGGGTAGTTTGGCCTTTTTCCCCGTGGGGATGATGGCATGATGATCCGTTACTTTTTTATCATCAACCAAGCGTTTCGTAATGGGAAGTTTGGAAAGTCCCAGCAGGTAATCGACATATTTGCTTAATTTTTCATTATTTACCGCAACCTTCTTAATCAGGTTACTTAAGCCGCCAACCATGTCTGCAGTGAGATAGCGGCTGTCCGTGCGGGGATAGGTAATAACCTTGTATTTCTCATAAAGATCCTGAGCTGTAGCCAGGGTTTTTTGAGCCGAGAACCCAAACTTTTTGTTGGCATCTCTCTGCAGTTCATTAAGGTCATACAGCTGCGGTGGAAGTTCTTTTTTGTTCTCTTTTTTTATATTTGTGATGTAACCTTTTTGGCCCGTTACTCGCGCTGCAATTTCTTTAGCCTTCTCCTGTTGATAAATACGACTTTCCCGGCTTTCCGGGTTATACCACAAGCCCTGGAAATCTCCATAATCAGCTCGAATTTCCCAGTAATCGCGGGGAACAAAGTTATCAATTTCTTCTTGACGTTTTACCAGTATAGCTAATGTAGGCGTTTGCACTCGTCCAACCGACAATAAGCCACCCTGGCGAACCGTATAAGCCCTGGTTGCATTTATACCAACCAACCAATCAGCCTCGGAACGGCATCTGGCCGATTCAAAAAGATGATCAAAATCACTACCCGGCTTTAAATGGCGAAATCCTTCCATCAATGCCGCATCCAACATGCTGGAAACCCAAAGCCTATAAAAAGGTTTTTCACACTCTGATAGCCGGTAAATATAACGAAAAATCAATTCACCTTCTCGCCCTGCATCGGTAGCACAAATTATGGAACTTATTTCGGTGCTGTTCATAAGCATTTTGACCACTTTAAATTGTTTCTTGACTCCTTTAACTTCTTTTAACTTCATTTCTGCAGGAATAATCGGCAGGGTTTTCAAAGACCATTTTTTATAACTCGGATCATAATCTTCAGGTTCACTTAAACTGACTAAATGCCCGATAGCCCATGTAACAATGTATTTCTCCCCGGCAATAAAGCCCTCTTTTTTTTGCTTGCACCCCAGGACCCGAGCCAGGTCCCTTCCCACGGAAGGTTTTTCCGCCACCACCAATATATTTCCCGACAAAACACCCACCCCCAAACTAAAAAAGGTGTCAGGCCTTGACATTTGACACAAATCAATAATTTCTGTATTTATCTTTAAAAAAAGGTGTCAGGCCTTATTCATCAACAAAAAACTTAAATCAATTTTGACCAACGCCACAAATGCTGTATGATTATTCTAAATACTAGCCGACATTATAACGACGAAGACGGAGAGAATTCCATACTACATTGACAGAACTAAAAGACATGGCAGCCACTCCAATCATAGGATGCAAAAGCCCTAGCGCAGCAATGGGAATAGCAATCCCGTTATAAAACCACGACCAAAAATAATTTTGCCGTATCTTGGTAAAAGTCCCTTCTGATAATTTAAGGGCCGTAATTACTGCCTCTAAATTACCCCGAACAAGAGTAACATCGGCAGCTTCAATCGCCACATCCGTCCCCGTGCCAATTGCAATACCTACATTAGACTGCTTTAGGGCAGGAGCATCGTTAATACCGTCTCCCACCATAGAAACCAAACCAAACTTATCTTGTAAGCGACGTATTTCAATAACTTTTCCCTCCGGCAAAACATCTGCAATTACCTGGCGAATACCTGCTTGAGCTCCAATCGCTTCCCCGGTCCGCCGGTTATCACCGGTGAGCATGGCCGTAACCAAACCCCTTTGGTGCAATTCTTTTATTACGGAGGGCACTTCTTCTTTTAAGCTATCGGCTATGGCTATAATTCCAGCAGCCACTTCACCGACAAAAACCAGCATGCAGGTTTCCCCTCCCTGTTCAAGCTCCTGAAGGTCATGCTCTATGTCTTGATCCAGGGGTATTCCGTAATCATCCAGGATACGGCGATTGCCCACCAATATTTTTTTGCCCTCGATTACCCCTTCAACCCCCTTGCCGGTGGCAGAGACAAATCCATCGGCTTTAGCGATTTCAATGCCCGTTTCCCGGCTTTTTTCTAAAACCGCCGCAGCCAGGGGGTGCTCGGAAACACTTTCTACGGCAGATGCATAGAAAAGAACTTCTGCCGTGGAAAATCCATTTGCTGTCTTTATCTGTGTCACTTGAGGCCGCCCAACAGTGAGAGTGCCCGTTTTATCAAATACCACAGCGCTGACATCCTTTAAAGTCTGGATAGACTCTCCATGCCGGAAAAGGACCCCGTTCTCCGCTCCAATCCCACTGCCCACCATGAGAGCAGTAGGTGTCGCCAGACCAAGGGCGCAGGGACATGAAATCACCAGTACCGCCACCGCAGCAATGATGGCCAACACCAGGCTGTTCAAACCGGGGTTAACCCAGGGTAGAAACTGTGCCCCCCATTCTATAATCTCGTGAAAAAAAGAAGGAAAAATCATCCACATAGAAAAAGTTAATACAGCCAATAACAAAACTGCCGGCACAAAATAACCGGTTACCCGATCGGCAAATTCCTGAATAGGCACCCGGGAGCCCTGACATTCTTCCACCAGGCGAATAACCTGGGAAAGAAAGGTATCTTTTCCTACCCTGGTCGCTTCCACCTGCATTGCTCCCAGGCGGTTAACAGTGCCTCCAATTACGGAATCTCCGGTCTTTTTATTTACCGGTATGGATTCCCCGGTAGCCATGGATTCATCCACTGTGCTGGTACCTTCAATTACTATCCCATCAGTAGGTATTTTTTCACCGGGACGCACAATCATCAGGTTACCCTCTACCACATCTTCAATAGGCACTTCTCTCTCTTCTCCCTCTACGAGAATACGCGCCGACTTAGCCCCCAATTCCAAAAGTTGGCGTATAGAAGAGGAAGCCTGTCCTCGGGCCCTAATTTCCAAATAACGTCCCAGCAAGTGAAAGGTTACAATAGTAGAGGCCATTTCAATGAAAGAAGGAAAGGGATAGAAGAAACCCGCTATCCCCATGAAATAGGGAGGAACCGCTCCCAGGGAAATTAACACATCCATATTTGCCGATCCTCTCCGCAAAGAAAGTATACTGCTGCCATGAGTTTCCCATCCCGCCCAAAAGATCACCGGTAAAGCGAGTACAGCTATTAGCGGCAAATAATAGGGAATAGTGACAAATAACATATGAATTATCATTAGAACCATAATTATTCCCGTGGGAAAAGCGGCAAAAATTAGCTTTTGCCTGGCTTGACGTATTTTTTCTGCTTCCTCTCCTGCTGTATTTTCCGATAATAAATGTGCGCCCTCGCCAAAAATAGCTTGATATCCCTGTAACTCCACAGCTTCACGCAAGTTTTCCCGTGTTAATACCCGGGGGTCATAAACTACACGGGCTGATCCACTGGCAAAATTCACCGAGGCCTCTGAGACACCATCCAGTTTACTTAAAGACTTTTCTAACCCGGCAGCACAAGCAGAGCAGGTCATTCCAGATATAGCAAAGCTTAGATTGCCCCTTTCACCGGCATTTCGGGAAAACCTTTCTTCCCCCACCGGAACGGCTTCATAACCTAATTCTTTCACCGCTGCCAAAAGATCATTTATTCTAATCTCTTCCCCATGTGAGATATAGGCTTTTTCCGCTGCAAAATTAACCCGAGCATCGCTTACACCGGGTTTTCCATTCAAGTTTTTTTCCAGCTTCTGAGCACAGGAAGCACAGCTCATTCCCTGTAATTTAAGCACTGTTTGATTAGATTGGAAGTCATTATTTTCTTTTTCCATTACCCTTATTCCTTACTTTTTATATATTTATTTTTCCCGGGGCATACAAATAATCTCTTTTACCACCGTGTCAAAGAAATATTGAGAATGAGCGGGAACCATTACACAAGCTGAATCAGCACCTCTCCCCGAACCGGCCACGGAAATAATTTCCTCACCATAGGGTACCAACCCGGCATCCAGAGCCATACACCCGATCTCCACACATACTTTTACTCCCTGCCCAAAAAGACGCAAAGCAGAAGCTATAATCTCGGCAGGATAAGCTCCCTGAAACTTGAAACGGAGAGAACGATCTACACCGGCTAAAAGGTGCGTGGTAGTAAGTATTTGTATTCCCTGTTCCTGCAATTCCTGGCGAGTCTGCGCCCCCATTTCATCCTCTCCGGGATTTTTAAAACCCACATGGTGGGTTACACATACAATTTTTTTCCCTTTCCCGGCTAACTTCCGGGCCGTATGTCCCGTGTTGGAAGCTACTACAAGATGGTCAACATCCAGCTCAGAGCTTCTTTTTAAAGCCATAGAGATAGTTTCATCAGTATTTTCCACTCCTTTGTTAGGCCAAAGCATCTTAATTCAAACACCTCCGTCGAATAAATTAATGACAAAAAGAGGCTTGCAACAGTATAGATAAAGCATTTTTTTGCAAGCCTCTATTTTTCTTTCATTTTTCATTCTTAATCTTGCTTCAATTCGCTTAATGTAAAATCCTTATTCCATTAACCCATCAAGTTCTTCTTCAAAAAGATCTTCAAGATCTTCCTCATCAAATTCAAATCCATCATCAGGATCCATCATGTCATCATCAAAGTCATAATCCGGTTCCATAGGGTCATCATCCCATTCATCCTCACCGGTTGCTGCCTCGTCTATATACCATTTTCCATCTTGCTTAACCACACGTATTGATTCTGTATCAGTAGATTCCTGCCCCATCATAGCAGTGGTCATGGTGACTCTTACATCAGCTTCGGTGTCACTAATCATTTCCGTTCCTTCAATAACATAATCAATCTGAAAGTCCTGAAAGGCCCCTTCCATTTGGGCCTCCATCATTTCTATCTCTTCAGCTGATACATGCTGCCCCTCCACAGTTAAAGCGTTCACTTTTTGGAAGTCTTGATCATTAAAAGCTTCAAAATAAGCCTGCACCGTTCTTTCGGGAGTAGACTGTTCACCTCCAAAAAGATTGCACCCTCCCAGAACCATCAATCCTGCCAGCACTACCAAGAAAAATAAAAATAAGCCTTTATTAAGTTTCAAAATTACTTCCCCCTCTCTTATATTTTATATCTTCATTTTACTTTATATTCTGCTAATAAGAAACATGTTTTTATGAAAAATATTTCTCTCTCCATAAATCTCCAAAATTAGAACCTAAAATTTACACTACAGCGAAACTTTTATGGTAAAAAGGCTCCACTAAGCCATGGGGACGGTTCCTTTTGACACCTTTTTGGCGTCTTTTTTGAAGAGTTTGCTTGAGGGTGTCAAAAGGAACCGTCCCCATGGTACCCCCCTCATTCTATAATCTTTCGCTGTAGTGTTGCTTAATTTACTCCGGCAAACAATCTTCATTGTTTATTTCCAATTTCCACTTCCACATAGCTTAAGCCTTTATAATCACTTATGGGATATTGATTGCCATTTACCCTTAACATATCCCCACCGGCAGCAGGAACACCTAAGAACACCCTGGTTTCACCAGAAGCTTCCGGATTTAACTTTAAAATAAAATTATCCTGGCGGGCAATGGTTTTCTCCACCTGGCAGCCGGGATAAATATGACCGGAAGCCCCTAAAAGATAAGGTTTATCTTCTCGAAATTTTACTTTTCTTAGGCAAATAGTTTGATATGCTGCTACTTTCAGCGTTTCCCCATCTTTTATAAGTAAATGCTCGGGGCTAAAATAAGTATTACCTTTCAGCTTTACTCGCCGATCTTGATTTCCCAGGTTAACCAGAGCCAGATATTCATCTTTATTGATAAAAAAATCAATCCAATAAAGCTCCCTATCGGGATATATTTCCTTTATTATTTTTTCTTTAAGGGGATAAGCCCGCCGGAACAACTTTATTTGTTTATCTCCATATTCAGCGACATTGTCGGAAAAGAAAACCAAGCCTCCCAGCAAATGATTTACAAAAAAGAGAGTATACCTTTGATCTGCAGTTAGTTCATTATAATTAACTCCCTTCTTGCCATCCCTGAGAATAAATACATCGGGATCATTACGAAAAGCGTAGCCATCCAACCTGTACCTGCTTAACGTATCGCTTATAGAATTGACCGTAGAAATTCTTTCCCTCACATGGAGAAACTTCAAAAATCGAAAATCCCAAAAAGGACCGACATCACAGCCGATACGACAATAATCCACCTTCCCCATGGCAGGACCCAGGGGAACCCCACATCCCAACAACTCTGTGTCTCCTGAAATATCATGGATAAAATCCATTACTTCGCTCATTATCTGCCCCCGACTTTTTCCACGGCGGGGTAAAAGTGCCGCCGCATAAAGAAAATCCAACTTGAGAAAATCATACCCCCATTTCTCCCGGGCAGTATAAAAAACTTCTTTCAGATATGCCTGAAAGCCTTCCGCATAAAAATCCAACGCATAAAAAAAACCGCTCCAAAGGGGATTCCACCCCGCCTTTACCGGTTTTCCTTTTTCATCACGCAAAAGCCAATTGCTATTAACTTTGAAACAACGGGAATTGTTTTCACAGATAAAGGGGGCCAACCATAACCCCGGCTTGTAGCCATAATTTTTAATTCTCTGGGCCACTGCCTCCATCCCCGAGGGAAATTTATCATTAATCTCCAACCAATCCCCCACTGCTTGCTGAAACCCGTCATCAATTTGGAAAATATCAAGACTAATATTATCCTTGCGTAAAACCTCTAAGTTAACATCAACCGCTTCTTCTGAAATATCGGTATAGTAATTGTACCAACTCGTCCAACCCGTCCAATACGGCGCTCCTTTGCGCGGTAGGTCCAGCCTGCTAAAGAAGTCCTCAAAAATATCTTCTTCCGGTCCTTCTCCCATATATATAGTTAACAAAGGATATTTTTCAAACTGATTAACGTAAGCTCCCTGGCACTCCCGACGGATAATTAATTTGCCGGTATTAAAATCAAAATCAAAAAGAGTATAACCATGAGATTCATCCAGGGAGCCAATAAAGTAAAAAGGCTGGGAACGACTGCGAAAATGTGTATAAGTCCATGAATGCAACCGACCCTCCCGGCCGGAATATTTGTGCAAATTATAGTCTCCGTAAGGACCTGTAGCAAAACGGGATACAGAAGAAACCGGTAAGATACGATCTTTTTTCCCCATTTCTCCGCTGGCACTCCAGGATTGAAAACCATTGACCATCATCAGGGCATTATTGTCAATTCCCGGCATGGTTTCCACAAAAAAATTAATTAGTTCCAAAGAAACCAGAGATTCTAAATACAGGTAGAGTATACCACCGTATATGGTTTCATGCCATTCCGGACTAATTTTTACTTCCAGGTCTTTACCCGATAATTTCGGGAAAAAAACTCTTTTTTCCAAACCATGATAGCCCCGGTAATGCAAGCGAGCCTCTCGAAATAAATCTGATCCCTTCATCTTTTTTTAGGCGAGAATATCCCCCCACTTCTAGGCGATAACATAAGTGGGAGAAAAATCGCCGTTTCTCCTTTCTATAAGCAAGATAACATAGCCAGTTAAGGCTTAGGCTGGTCAACCGGAGCTTCTACAAACGCACGCCTCTACAGGAGGGGATAGTTGACTGTGTCCCGGAATTAGAATTAAGTTAACAAGTTAACACACAGTGTTCTAATCAACCCACTTCAGGGAACGCTCTACTGCCTTTTGCCAGCCGTGGTATTTCTTTTCCCTCTCTTCATTGCTTATCTGAGATTCAAAACATTTATCTTCCTGCCACAAGGAAGCTATTTCATCCCGGCTCTCCCATATGCCCACAGCCAATCCCGCCAGGTAAGCTGCCCCCAGGGAGGTAGTATCTTCATAAGCAGGCCGGCGCACCGGTAAATTTATGAGATCAGCTTGAAATTGTAAAAGAAAATTATCACCGACTGCCCCTCCATCCACTCGTAATTCTTTTAAATCTATGCCTGACTCCTTTTTCATCAAATCCAAAACATCACGGCTTTGGTAAGCCATAGCTTCCACTGCAGCTCGGGCCAGGTGGGCTTTGCCGGTTCCCCTGGTAATTCCTACAATAGTGCCCCTGGCATAAGGATCCCAGTAAGGAGCCCCCAAGCCCACAAAAGCAGGAACAAGGTATACACCACCCGTATCCGAAACTTGAGCAGTTAGATCTCTTACCTCGGGCGCTTCTTTGATAATACCCAATCCATCACGCAGCCACTGAATTGCCGCTCCCGTGATGAAAATACTGCCTTCCAGGGCATATTCCACCCGGTTACCTATTCCCCAGGCAATAGTAGTAAGTAGCCCGGCCTCTGAAATTACCGGTTTTTCGCCCGTATTCATTAAAAGAAAACTTCCCGTCCCATAAGTATTTTTGGCCATACCGGTACTAAAACAAGCCTGTCCGAAAAGAGCAGCCTGTTGGTCTCCCGCCACCCCGCCTATGGGGATCTTTAACCCCATAAAACTATCCGGTGCCGTTTCTCCAAATATGCCACTGCTGGGTTGCACTTCCGGCAGAACAGCAGCAGGTACTTCCAGCAGTTCTAATAGCTCCGGATCCCACTCTAAAGTATGTAAATTGAAAATAAGAGTGCGGGATGCATTCGAATAATCAGTGGCATGAACTTTTCCCCCGGTGAGCTTGTAAATGAGCCAGCTATCAATGGTTCCCCACGCCAGTTTGCCTTTCTGTGCAGCTTCTTTCACCTCATCTATATTTTGGAGCGCCCACCACAATTTACTTCCCGAAAAATAAGGATCTAATAACAAACCCGTTTTTTGGCGGAAAAGATCTTCATACCCCTGCCGTTTCATTTCTTCACATTCTGCAGCCGTTCGCCGGCACTGCCAAACAATGGCATTGGAAATAGATTCTCCTGTATCCTTATCCCAAAAGACACTGGTTTCGCGCTGATTAGTAATACCAAGGGCAGCAATTTGTAATTTATCGATTCCGGCTTCTTGAATTGCTTGCGCAGAAACTTGCTTAACAGCATTCCATATTTCTTCCGGATTGTGTTCTACCCATCCCGGTTGCGGAAAAATTTGCTCATGCTCAAGACCGGCCCTGGAAACTAAAACGCCTTTTTCATCCCAAACAATAGCCGTAGTCCCTGTAGTTCCCTGATCTATAGTGAGTAAATATTTCATGTTATTTACCTCCAATATGCTTTGAATATGGATATTATGGGTAACCCAAAGTTTCAAAAAAGCTGCCTGTACCAGCAATAATTATAGCATTATGTATATTCTAATTCTTCTTTTTAAATTATTTATCCTCCTTTACCTCAAATTTAGTGGCAATTTACTCTCCCGCATAAGCAGTGAAATCCTGCTACACTTGTTACTAAAAATAAATATTTTCATTTATTAAAGAATACTGATATTATAACTTTTCCCGAGATATGGTCGCACAATTATCATTAATAATTTTTATCAGTTCATATGCCTGCGGATTTAAAATTTTGAAAGAGTTAATGCAGGATTAAAGCAACTTTAAAATGAATAAACTTAATAAGGTAATTGAAGTTACAACCATGAATCAAAATCTGATTATTTAACCCTAAACCATTGCCGGGAAGGAGTTAAAACTATTTCCATCAATTATGCAAATGAACATGGTATTTTTAAAGTTACCCTACCCCTGCCTTTTGCCCTGGATCATGTGAACTGCTTTGCCATAGAAGGAGAAACCGGGTGGGATTTAGTTGACACCGGCCTAAACATCAGCCACACACATCAAGGCTGGAAAAACTTATTAGAAGAATATGATCTAAAATGGGAAAATATACGGTCTATTTATGTGACTCACTATCATCCCGACCACTACGGCAGCGCCGGTTGGCTGCAGGAAAAAACCGGGGCCCCCGTTTATATGTCTTCACGTAGTATAGAAGAAGTAAATCACGTTTGGCAAGCAGGCTTTGACTTTATAAATAACTTTAAAGATTTTTATTTGGCACACGGTGTTCCCGCAGAGATGATGGATAATATATCCGGTAATATGATCAATACAGCCCGCATAGTTTTCCCTGAACTCCCTCATATTGTCAACATAGAAGAAGGGGAAAAAGTTTTACTAGGCAAACATACTTATGAAATTATAGCGACTCCCGGGCATGCAGACGGCCACATCTGTTTTTACTGTCCCCAAAATCATATACTTTTTTCCGGCGATCATCTTTTACCGAAAATAACTTCCAACATAAGTTTATGGCCGGGAGGAGATCATAATCCCCTTCAAAAATTTTTTTCTTCCCTGCATAAAATAAGTGACCTGGAAACAAACCTGGTACTGCCGGCTCATGGAGAAATTTTTACCGGAGTAAAAAAAAGAGTCGAAGAACTTTACCGGCATCACCAATATCGTCTTGAACGCATGGCCCAAATTGCCGGAGAAGGAAAAACCGCTTTTGAAATTTCTCAAGAAGTTTTTGGCACTGACCTCTCCCTGCATGAAATTCGCTTTGCCATCTCCGAAACATTAGCCCACCTGGTTTACCTGCAAGCAGAAAACAAATTAAAGACTTATGAATTAAACGGCCTCATTTATTTTCAAAAAGCCTAGCACTACAGCGAAAGATTATAGAATGAACATCCCGTGAGGCAAGCAAGGCAAGGGGACGGTTCCTTTGCCTCTTAAGCCACGTGGGCGTTTCGAGCGTCCCGTAACAAACGAATGCCGTGAGGCAAAAGAACCGTCCCTGTGCCTTTCCCTGTGCCTTGCTAAGTTAAATGTAATATGAATGATTTTCATAGAGGGAAGAGTTTATTCTTTTCTGTTCGGCAGCTAAATCTCCCAGGGTAACCGCCGCTAATTCGCTGCTCACCAAGTTATTTATCCTAATCCAGACATCCCGGAGCACGCAGCTATCAACCCGCTCACAAGCCTCAGGATGATCAACACAGGGTACCGGCGAAAGCGAATTCTCAACTATTTCCAGTATTTCCAATAAAACAATTTTATCCGGCGAATACGACAAATAATAACCACCCCGACTCCCTTTTTGGGTGTACACATAGCCGTTATTTCTTAAAGGAATCATAATTTGTTCCAGATACTTCTCGGAAATCTCTTGCCTTCTGGCGATTTCTTTTAATTGCAGGGGCCCCTTCGCATAGTTAATGGCCAATTCAACCATGGCTCTTGCCGCATAACGCCCTCTGGTGGAAAGCTGCAAATTGATACCCCCCTCAAATCAAATATAAATTAATCAGCAAATAATGATGTGGAAATGTATCTTTCGGCCAGGTCAGGAAAAATAACTGTTATGAGTTTACCAGTATTTTCCTCACGCCGGGCTATTTGTAAAGCTGCATAACAGGCTGCTCCGGAAGATATCCCCACCATTAATCCTTCTTCCTTTGTTAATTGCCGGGCTGTTTCCAACGCATTTTCATTTGATACCGGGATTATTTCATCCACAAGCGAAATATCCAAAACATCGGGAACAAAGCCGGCCCCAATACCTTGAATAGCATGAGGAGCCGGTTTTCCGCCGGAAAGAACCGGGGAGTTCTCCGGTTCCACTGCCACTGCTTTAAAAGTTGGTTTTTTTCTCTTAATGTTTTGCGATATCCCCGTAATGGTACCTCCCGTACCTACACCCGCTACCACTATATCAACCGTTCCTTCAGTGTCATTCCATATTTCCTCTGCAGTGGTCAACCGGTGCACCTTCGGATTGGCAAAATTGGAAAACTGCTGGGGCATAAAGTACTTTTTATCCAAATCAGCCATTTCTTTAGCTTTCTGCACAGCTCCATTCATTCCCTTTTCTCCAGGCGTAAGGACGATTTCTGCCCCCAGAGATTTTAGCAAGCTCCTTCGCTCCCGGCTCATACTGTCAGGCATAACCAAAACACAAGAATAACCCCTGGCTGCACTCACCATAGCCAGTGCAATTCCCGTATTTCCACTGGTAGGTTCAAGAATAACCATGCCCTCCCGGATAAGCCCTTCCTTTTCCGCTTCCTCAATCATACTTAAGCCGATGCGGTCTTTTACACTGCCTCCCGGATTAGCAGATTCCAGTTTTGCGGCAATCCTGGCCCGGCTATTCTTTGCCACCCGATTCAAATAAACCATAGGAGTGTTGCCAATCAAGTCTACTACATTTTCTTTTACATTCATTATTAATCCCTCCCTTATCCAATTTCTCTTAAATCATAAGGAGTTTCTTGGTATACAAAGTAATTCAGCCAGTTCATAAATAAAAGATGAGCATGCCCCCTCCACTTCACCACCGGTTCCTTTGTCGGATCATCATTCCGGAAATAATTACGGGGTATATCTATATTCAGTCCTTTTTTAAGATCTCTTTCATATTCTTCTTTTAAAGTGTGAGCATCGTATTCAGCATGGCCGGTAACATATATTTGACGCCCATCTTTTTTTGCTACCAAGTAAATCCCGGCTTCCTCAGATTCAGATAATATTTCCAGTTCATCCACTTTTTGGATATCCTCTTTTCTAACTTCCGTATAACGCGAATGGGGCACAAAAAATTCTTCATCAAAACCCCGCATAAGCTTGGATTTTTTCTTGTTAACCCCGTGAGCATACACACCGAATAATTTCCTTTCTAAAGGATGCTTGGAAATACCATAATGATAATACAAGCCGGCCTGAGCAGCCCAGCATAAGTGCAAAGTAGAAAAAATATTACTTTTGCTCCATTCCATGATTTCTTTTAACTCTTCCCAATAATTCACCTCCTTAAAATCCAGGTGTTCAATTGGAGCACCGGTTATAATCATACCGTCAAATTTTTGATCTTCCACATCGGAAAATGTACGGTAGAACTTTTGCAAGTGTTCCCGGGAAGGATTTTTACATTCATGCATGTTGGATTGTAATAAAAATATATCTACCTGCAACGGCGAATTTCCCAACAAACGTAAAATCTGTGTTTCAGTAACTATCTTGGTGGGCATAAGATTAAGTATGAGTATCTGAAGAGGACGAATATCCTGATGATAAGCTCGCTTCTCATACATCACAAATATATTCTCTTCATTTAATGTTTCCGCTGCCGGTAAATTATCAGGTATTTTTATGGGCATATTACTTTCTCCTTATGATATATAGTTTTCGAAATTTACCTGCCAATCAAAAGCAAATCTAATTTTATTACTTCTCTTTTATGAAATACTTATTTGCCACTAATACAGTTAAGATAAAACTTAAAAACAAAATCTATCTTATAAAGCCTTTGCAAGTGCCTGATCCAGGTCTTCCATCAAATCATCAGCATCTTCAATGCCAATTGAAAGCCTGATCATTTCAGGAGTTACTCTTGCCGATTTTTTTTCCTGCTCCGAAAGCTGGGCATGAGTGGTAGTTGCCGGGTGAAGGACCAGCGACTTGGCATCTGCAACATTAGCTAACAGGGAAAACAATTC
>PUKQ01000238.1 GCA_003550565.1 Syntrophomonadaceae bacterium | reverse complement strand
GGGATCCCGTTAAAGCCGCGCCTCACGAACATCTCCTGGGAGTTTCTATGCGAAATTCTTCTCCGGAAGAAAAGTAGACATAGACGGTTAACGCCGTTAAAGGTTGTGAAAGAGGCCATATGAGCGGCTAAAAGGGTGGTACCGCGGGTAAATCTCGTCCCTGAAGTGTGAAGGGAGGGGATTTTATTATATAATGGAGGAGAGCAGGGAAATCATTTTATCTTATAAATTAAATTTTTGGAAAAGGAGAAGTTAAGAAATGAGTTATAATGAAACATTGAACTTACCCCAAACTAATTTTCCCATGCGGGCACAATTACCTCAGAAAGAACCGGAAATGCTGAAATTTTGGGAAAATATGGATTTATATGATCTTGTCCGAGCCAAAAGAAAGGGGGCCCCATCTTTTATTCTGCATGATGGGCCGCCCTATGCTAACGGAGCTTTACATATGGGCACTGCTTTAAATAAAGTTCTTAAAGATTTGGTGGTAAAATATTCTACCATGCAGGGGATGAATGCTCCCTTTGTGCCCGGATGGGATACCCACGGGCTGCCTATTGAGCACCAGGTGCTCAAAAATAAAAAAGTAAAAAGAGAAAAAATATCTGATCTGGAATTTCGGATGATGTGCCGGGATTATGCCTTAAAATATGTAGATGTGCAAAGGGATCAATTTTATCGCCTGGGCATAAGGGGAGATTGGGAAAACCCTTATTTAACTCTTTCGCCTTCTTTTGAAGCAAAGCAGGTGGAGGTTTTTGGCATGATGGCTGCGCAGGGTTACATCTATAAGGGGTTGAAACCGGTCCACTGGTGTCCGGAATGTGAAACTGCGCTGGCAGAGGCGGAAATAGAATATAGTGATGAAAGCTCTCCTTCTATCTACGTTAGATTTCCTTTAACTTCTGCGGCAGCGGAAAAGATGGGCGCAAATAAAGATAATATTTCCTGCCTCATATGGACTACTACCCCCTGGACTATTCCGGCAAATATGGCTGTCGCTTTACATCCCCATCTTGATTATGTTTTGGTAGAAACCGCTGAAGATAATTATCTTTTAGCGGAAGGATTATTAGAAGATGTGAAGAAAAACACCGGCCTCGGCGAACTGAAAATAATAAAGAGGTATAAGGGCGCGGAACTCGAGGGATTAAAATGTCTCCACCCTCTATTTGAGCGGGAGGTCCCTTTTATTCTGGCCGATCATGTTACCCTGGAGCAGGGCACGGGATGTGTGCATACAGCTCCCGGCCACGGGATAGAGGACTATAAAGTAGGCAATGCTTATGAACTCCCGATAATGAGTCCTCTAGATGCTCGGGGTTATTTTACAGAAGAGGCCGGGCAGTTTGCCGGTTTACGTTATCATGAGGGAAACAGAGAAATAATTAGCAATATGGAAGAAAATGGCCGCCTGGTGGCTGCTACAGAGATGGTTCATCAATATCCACATTGTTGGAGATGCAAAAAACCGGTCTTGTTCCGGGCTACCGAGCAATGGTTTGCTTCTCTAGAAGGTTTTCGGGAGCAAGCTCTTCAATCAATAAAAAAGGTTAATTGGCACCCGCAATGGGGAGAGGAACGTATTTTTAACATGGTGAGAGATCGTCAGGACTGGTGCATATCACGCCAGAGAGTTTGGGGTGTGCCTATCCCCATTTTTTATTGTGAATCCTGCCAGGAGCCTCTGGTGAACCAACAAACCATTGAAAGAGTACGAGACCTTTTTGAAAAAGAGGGCTCGGATGCCTGGTTTATTTATGAAGCGAGAGAAATTCTACCGGCGGAAGTAACTTGCGCCAAATGCGGAAATAATACTTTTAAAAAAGAATCAGATATAATGGACGTATGGTTCGATTCGGGATCCAGCCATATGGCTGTTTGCGATAATCATGAGGATTTGCGCTGGCCGGCGGACCTTTATTTGGAAGGTAGCGATCAATACCGGGGATGGTTTCAGTCATCGCTGCTGACGGCGGTGGCTGTGAAAGGTTCGCCACCCTACCGTGCGGTAGTTAGTCACGGTTGGGTAGTAGATGGTGAAGGCAAAAAAATGTCTAAATCGCTGGGGAATGTTATTTCTCCGGATGAAATTATTAAGAATTATGGAGCCGATATACTCCGTTTATGGGTTTCTTCGGCGGACTTTACCAAAGATGTCCACCTCTCTGAAGATATCCTGAAGCAATTGGGGGAAGTTTACCGTAAAATACGCAATACAGCCCGTTTTTTACTGGGGAATTTGTATGATTATGATCCTCAGAACCATAATATCCCCTATGAGCGCATGGAGGAAATTGACAAGTGGGCTTTAGCCAGGCTGCACATATTGATTCGCAGGGTGACCCGCGCTTATGATAATTACGAATACCATCATGTTTTTCATGCTGTGCATAATTTTTGTGTGGTTGACATGAGCAATTTTTATTTAAATGTCCATAAAGATAAACTTTATTGTTCTCATCCCGACTTTGATTCCCGCCGGGCGACCCAATCAGTCATGTTTGATATTCTTAAAAGTTTAACCTTACTTATAGCGCCTATTCTTACTTTTACCGCGGAAGAAATATGGCAAAAAATACCGGGAGAAAAAGAAAAGAGTGTGCAGTTGGCCGATTGGCCCGAGGTAGAAGGAGATTATATCGATGAAAAACTGTTGAGCAGGTGGGGTATGGTCTTGGATGTAAGGGATGAGGTGTTACGCGCTTTAGAACAGGCACGCAGTGCAAAAGAGATTAAAGATACTTTGGAAGCCGAAGTCTCTATCTGGGCAGATGGCGAGCTTTATGACAAAATATTAGAATTTGAGGAGCAACTGCCCACGCTTTTGATGGTTTCATGTTGTGAGTTAAATAGAGGGGACAGTCTTCCGGCAGAGGCTTGGCAGAGTGATAGAATGCCCCTAGGGGTAAAAATTGTTAGAAGCAGTCGTGAAAAATGTGAACGCTGCTGGAGTTATGCCGAAAGTGTGGATGAAAAAGGTATCTGCCCCCGCTGTGCAGAGGTAATGGAAAAATTAACATAAGTGGCATTGATCAGGAGGCCTCTGCTCTTAAAAGCGGTAGTAGTTCACAAAGCTTATAAGCACAGGCAGGTCGATTTCAAGCAGGCAGAAAAATTATAGAAGGTGGTAAGGGGCTATGGGTAACAATGAAAAGGAAAATGTTGAACCCGAAAATGAAGAAGAATCCCAGGCTCAACTAGAGGAGCAAAAAAAGTTAAGCAGGCGCATCGACAAGCTTTCCCGGGACATGGAAAATTTTAATATTGCCGAATATATGAACATGCTCAATAATCCCCGGAGATACTTGAAGGTGAATTTCATGGCAGGGGTCGCCAGGGGAGTGGGGTTTGCACTGGGTGCTATCTTACTTGCCGCTTTGGCAATTTATTTTTTACAGCTGATTATTACGATGAACCTGCCCCTCATTAGCGATTTTATTGCTGAACTGGTAGAAATAGTGCAGGAGCATCTGTGAGCTGTCTTGAAATGCCTTTCCGTTGTAATTATTAATAATTCAGAACAGGAGAATGAGTGGTGCTTTTTTGGGGAGTTGCTCTTATAGTTTTGGTGCTGGACCAGGTGAGCAAGATATTGCTGCAAAGTTATTTGGAAGTGGGTGAGTCAATTACCGTAATTGGCGGTTTATTTGATTTAACTCACGTGCGCAACCCGGGAGCGGCTTTTGGTTTTTTCCCTTATCATACGGTTTTTTTTATTGCGGTTACTGTGATTATAGTTTTGCTCATCATTTACTATCATTTTCACTTGCCCGCCGAGGCCAAAAACCTTCACTTTTCCCTGGCTTTATTGATGGGAGGGGCGGTTGGCAATTTAATTGATCGTATCAGTACGGGGTATGTAGTTGATTTTTTATCTCTTTCTTTTTGGCCCCCTGTTTTTAATGTGGCGGACGTTGCTATTGTAGCAGGGATTGTGAGCTTTGTTTTGGTTTCATGGATCAGAGAAAGAAATTTATAGTTCCAGTAAGAAAAAGCTAAATTCAATGTTTGTATATTAATAAATGAATTTTTTATAGAGAATAAATAATTTGTTCCCGGGAGGGTAAGTTAAATGTATCCTGTTTTGTGGGAAACCCCTTATTTTGCCATTCATTCTTACGGTTTTATGCTTGCAGTGGGTATTCTTGTTTGCGCTTTTTTGCTTTATAAAAAGTCCCCCCGTTGGGGGTATAACCCCGAGCTTATTCTGGAAATTGTTATAATTTTAGGGTTGGCGGGAGTGCTGGGGGCAAGGCTGCTCTTTATTGTTTTAAATTGGAGTTATTACAGCGGAAATTGGGCCGAAATTTTTAGCTTACAGGGAGGCGGACTATCTTTTTACGGCGCCATTATTCTGGGAATCGGAGGAGCTTTGTTATGGAGCCGTTGGCGTAAGCTTTCTTTTTTAAAAGTAACTGATTTTTTAGCCCCCTACCTTTTGCTGGGCTATGCATTCGGGAGAATAGGGTGTTTTTTAAACGGCTGCTGTTACGGGAAAGAAACGGATGTGTTTTGGGCTATGCCGGCTGCATTTATAGATAATGCACCCCGTCATCCGGTACAACTTTATGCCAGTGTGGGGGTTTTGCTCCTTTTTTTTCTGGCGCTATATTTAAGAAAATACAGTTATTTTGATGGTTTTCAACTCTTAGCGGTCATTATGCTTTATGGTTTTTTAAGGTTTGGGACGGAGTTTTTTCGGGCAGGTGAGGCAGTGTGGATGAACCTTACTTTGGCCCAGGTGGTCAGCCTTTTAGTGGGGGTAACTATTTTGGCGGCCTTAATTACAGGAAAATTATTGAGTAAGCCAGGAGGCAAATTTGCCGGGAGCAGCTAGGGAGATAATATTGAATGTAACTAGCGGGGGAAAGCGTCTTGATGCTTTTCTTTCCGGTGAAATAATGGAGCTTTCACGGTCCCGGGTGCAGGAACTGATCAAGGATGGTTATGTGTTAGTGGAAGGTAAGGTGCCTAAACGCAGCTATATAGTGCAGGCCGGCGACCGCATTAAAGTCACGATCCCGCCCCTTCAGGATATGGAAGCAAGCCCGGAAGCCATCCCGCTGAATGTCTTTTTTGAGGACAATTATTTGTTGGTAGTGGACAAGCCGCGGGGAATGGTGGTTCATCCTTCACCGGGCCATGGGAGGGAAACCCTGGTTAATGCCCTGCTTCATCATTGTGAAGATCTATCGGGCATAGGGGGTATGAAGCGCCCCGGCATAGTTCATCGCCTGGACAAAGATACTTCCGGATTATTGGTGGTGGCTAAAAATGACTTTGTGCATCAGGAACTCTCCCGGCAGTTGAAAGAAAAAATCATGCGCAGGGTTTATATGGCCCTGGCGTGGGGCAGAATTAAACGCAAAAAGATTAAAATTTCGGCCCCTATAGGAAGAGATCCCCGGAATCGTAAAAAAATGGCGGTAGTTGAAGGAGGGAAAGAGGCCGTAACCAATTTGCGGGTAATGGCTTACCCCGGTGATTGCACACTGCTCCGGGCCGGATTGGAAACCGGAAGGACTCACCAGATAAGAGTTCACCTCTCTTCGCTTGGTTACCCGCTGGTGGGAGATCCCCTTTATGGGGGAAAGAAAAGAATGCTAAAGGAAATAAACTGGCAGGGACAAGCTCTACATGCCCGCCTGCTGGGATTTATCCACCCGCAAACGGGTGCTTATATGCAGTTCACGGCTCCATTGCCGGCTGATTTTAAACGCTTAATGTACTTTTTGCGGGGAGACAGCCTTTAGAGCGCTTTTGGGAATGACCTCCAATTATCCCCGCAAAATAAGGAATTAGCGAGTTTGAGATTGGAACAATTTTTTCAACACAGTGCCTTCCGGTTCAACCGAAATGCTTTGGAAATTTTTATAAACGGCCATTCCCGGCTTGCGGACAGGGCTTCTGTTTACGTTTTTAACCTGAGTATAATCCACCGTAACTTTAGGCAACGATCTTCCTCTGCTAAAATAAGCGGCCAGTGTGGCTGCTTCCAGTAATGTGTCTTCATCAGGCGGAAAAGGGCTGCCTTTGATGATTACATGGGAGCCGGCTAACTTTTGGACATGCAGCCAGGTGTCGTCACGGGAAGACTTTTTGAAAGTAACTTCATCGTTTTGCAGGTTGCTTTGCCCTACCAGGATGGTAAAGCCGGTTGAAGATTCAAATGCAAGGGGCTCTGCCGGAAGTGTTTGTTTTTCTTTTGTCCTTTTACGTTGTTTTTTGATATAGCCGGTTTGCATCAATTCGCCGTGTATTTGCTCCAGCATATTTAAGTCTGCATTGCCCAGGGAATAAAGTACATTTTCCAGGTAATCTTTTTCCGCTCGGGTATAATAAAGCCTTTTTATAATTATTTTTTCTCCTTTTCGAAGCTTACGGTATTTTTGGAAATACCTGCGGGCATTTTCCTGGGGCGAAATGCTGGGATCCAGGGGGATGGAAATGTTTTCCTGGCCGGGATGATAGAGGTTAGGTAGATCTACCCGGGAATGTTTGCCTGTTAAAAGGTGCATATGAGCTAATATTAGTTCTCCAAACAGGCGATAGTTGTCTGCTTCCCGAGCTTTTAACAGTTCTTCTTTTTGACGTTCTTCTTTCAGTTTTATCTTTTTTATTTCTTTTTCAGTGATGTTTTTTAATTTTGTCCGGAGTTGTTTGTATTGTTCCAGATAATATTTTTGGTGATAATAATAGTCCAGCATTTGGTTCACGGTCTTAAAGTATTGGGGGGAATAATCATGGAATATTAAATAATCAAATACGGCATAATGGCTTTTCCCTTCTTTATTTTCTACCAGGACGGGGCTGTAAGATTCATTTTGATCATTCTGAAGAAGTTCTTGCAAAGCTTCCCATATTTTAGCTATTACATGAGAGGATGAATCCCGGCGGGATACATTTTTTAAAGCCCTAAATTCCAATTCTTCGGCCAAAAGAGGGCTCATTCCCTGAAAGGATAAGACCAGCATTTGTTGCCAGGAAGTATTTTCATGGGTGGACTCCATCACTTCCTTAAAGGCATCAAAATCCATATTTTCCAGGGAATATTTATTTTGGGGTGGAGGCAGTTCGTAAGTAACGCCCGGAAATACTACCCGATGTTTGTTGGTTTCGGGGGTAATATGCTTTAATGCTCCCAGTATGGTTTCATTTTTGTCAAGTAGTATGATATTGCTGTGCCGTCCCATAATTTCAGCAACAAGTTTGTAATTATTTGATCCCCGGGATAGGTCAATTGATAAGATTCTTTCCCAGGGGGGGTGATGTAAGTTATTAATTTTTGCGCCTTCTAAATGCTTCCGCAGGAGCATACAAAAGGAAGGCGGGGTGTGAGGTTGGGCAAATTTTTGCCGGGTAAGGTGAAACCCGGGCATAGAAGGATTGCACGAAATAAATAAGCTTCCGTATTTTGAGGAATGACCGCAGTGCACCAGTAATTCATAAGAAGAGGGTTGGTATATTTTTTTTATCCGTTCTTGTTGAAGCAAAGGCTTAATTTCCTTTAAAACAGCTGAAAACGCAAAGACATCAAACATAGATTATTATTACCTCCTTGCATAGTATAACTTACCTACTCCATATAAGGCAATTTTCCTTTGGTAGTAGAAATGGTAAAATGAATTTAAATTTAGGTGATCAAGGTTTTCTTGTTAAATAACAACATAAATGGTATTATTATACTCGATAAGATGAGTAGTTTATTTATAATTTGGTTTTAAGGTTTAATTTAAGGAGATATTCCTATTGATTAAAAGCATGACCGGTTATGGCTACGGCTATAGTTTTAAAGATGATGTGGGTATAGGCATGGAAATTAAGTCTACAAACCATCGTTACCTGGATATTTTTTTTCGAGTGCCGAAGGAATTGCAGTTTTGGGAAGAGAACATACGCAGTAAGATAAAAGAGAAGGTGAACCGGGGGCATTTAGATATAAGGGTAACCATAGAAAGTATGCCGGAAGAAGTCTACAGCATTAGCGTTAACCGGCCTTTAGTAATAGCGTATTATGAGGCGCTAAACAATATCAGAGATTTGCTTGAGTTGGAAGGCAAAATAAAACTGGAACACATATTGAATTTTAAAGATATATTTGAGACGCAAGACAGGCTGGCAGATGATGAAAGGATGAGCTCAGTAATAGAGGAATCTGTGGAAGAAGCTCTAAAAAATTTGCTTGCTCAGAAGGCCAAAGAAGGGGGAAACCTGGAAAATGATCTGAAAGAGCGTTGTGAAAAGATTCAAGATTATGCTTC
>PUKQ01000009.1 GCA_003550565.1 Syntrophomonadaceae bacterium | reverse complement strand
TCTCCATCAATGAAGACGACGAACTCGTCGTGACTTATGAAGATGAATCCGATGAGAACCTCGGCGTCATCGTCGGCAAGGACGGTGAAGACGGCGACGATGGCATCGGTGTCGAGGATGTGGAGATCGATGAAAACGGCGAACTGATCATCGAACTCACCGACGGCACGGAAGAGAATGTCGGCGTCGTCGTCGGCGAGGACGGCCGTGAAGTCGAGCTTCGCGTTGAGGACGACTATATCCAATGGAAATACGATGATGAGGACACGTGGACTGATCTTGTAGCCCTTGACGACCTTGAGGGGCCTGCGGGCGAAGACGGCATCGGCATTGAAGATCTTGAAATCAATGATGAGGGAGAACTCGTCATTGAATTGACCGATGGAACAGAAGAGAACCTCGGCAATGTTGTCGGTGAAGACGCCGAACTTGAAGCCATTCTTGAAAAGATTGATGCGGCACGCGCAGACATCCTCGAACAGGCTGTGTACTCGACTCCGCAAGTAGAACTGTTACTTGATGAGGAAGCGACAGGCATAGGCAGTGCTGTAGTATTTGATCAGCATGATGAAGTTGATGCGTATTATGTCCTGACCAACGAGCATGTTGCTATGGATGAAGAGCTTCCACATCAACTGTATTTCCCCGAACAAGACATCACTATCGAACCTGATCGCACTTCGCTAATCGGAATAGAAGCAACCCAGGACCTGGCACTCTTTTCCATTGAAACTAGTGAGGACATTCAATCCATCCCGCTTGGTGACTATGAAGATTTAAGCATCGGACAGTCAGTATTTGCCATTGGCCATCCGGGCGGTTATCACAATACCGTGACCGGGGGCTATCTGAGCGCCAGCGACCGAACTGACGATCTTATTGAAGGCTTTGATGCCGCAGCCATCCAGCATGATGCGGCGGTCAATCCAGGAAACAGCGGCGGCCCCCTCATCAATCAATCCGGTGAGATTATCGGCATCAACTTTGCTGGCCTGACCTATTTCGATATCTATGATGAACCACAAGAATCCGAAGAATGGCCTAATCCTGCAGAAGGCATGCATTTCGCCGTGCAGATCGATGAAATCTACGACTTCCTTGACGAATACAAGGTCGATGCACAAAGCACTTACCAATTCTCTTACAATATCGAAGATGTGGATTTTTATGAAAATTTCCCTCAGGATATTCCTGTAGAACTTCTCTATGACGATCTCGGTGCCTACGGCTATGAAAACGTCAGGGTCAACGTCGATGCCGATGAGGGCGTAGAACTCATGGCTTTAGACAGCGAAGGCGACCTTTATGACGTCGCTGAGACTGGTCATTGGGGTCCAGAAGACGGATTCTTCCTTAAGGCCGCATACATGCAGGAGACCATGTTCTCCGCAACGTTTGAGGAATACGGAGACTATACGATTGAATTAGAACTCGAGGACTTGGATAACGAAGAAATCATCACTGAAGACACCATAGAGATCGAAGTCTCAGAATCTGAAGAAGATGTCCTGAACACTACCCAAGAGACTTTCCATGCAACGATACAGGACGCTCTTGACAGCGCTGAGATGGATGATGAAATTGTTGTGAATGAAGGCGTTTACGAAGAAAATCTGACATTCGAGACACCTTCCGTGACCCTAACCGCAGTCGGTGAGCCTGGCGATGTTATGGTACAGGGCACCAGCAGTGTCGAAGCCGACTGGATAACAATCGAAGGCTTCATGTTCTCGGGTGACGGTAGCGGACGCGCTGTGAATCCGACAAGCGACAGTGAATGGCTGACATTGAGATACAACATCTTCAATGACTATTCGACCGGTGTTTATGTCGATGCACATCAATCGATAACGATCGATGAGAATCTCTTCACTGAAAATACGGCAGGCATTGGCGGACTCGAAGGCGATGACGCCTGGATCACAAACAATACATTCATGAACAATGAACAGGGCATCGGCATCCATTCCAATGCCGAGGGCACAGAAATGCACATTGAAGACAACTATTTCACAGACAATGAATTTCATCTCAAGTCTTGGCTCGACGATACTGACACAATCGATCCTGATGAAGTCGTCTACATGAACGAATTTTCAGAAGATGTCCTCATCGACGATACGATTGAAGGCCCAAAGTGGGTCATCTATGATGAAGCCCTCATCGATTGGGACCTCACTACGGACGGAAAGCATTTCGGCGACGGCAATGATCCGTTCGACTATTCGGCCGGCGTCGAACTGACTGGTGATTTCCCCTATGCACCCATGAATCAGCACATTGCGGACATGACAGTCACCTGGTATAACGCTGAAGGCGAGCTGCTCATGAGCGGGTACCTGAATGCGGATATGGTTGCCGACTCGACTAACGACAGCATCTCGATGCCCTATGGAGGCACTGTGACGGACTACGAGGATGACGGCTACTGGACCGTCTTATATGAAGACGACGCCTACAAGGACGCCCATCCCACGGAAGTCAAGTTCAGTGTCACATACATCAACGGCGTTGAAGCGACCGCGACGAACGAACGCGAGTTAAGTGTTGAAGAGGCGCGGGGTGTTGAAGAAGGTGCCAACGTTTCTGTAGAAGGCGTTGTCACATCTTTCCCTGTATTCGAGGACAATGAAGGGTTCTTCATCCAGGACGATGACGGCACAGGCATTTTCATCTGGGAGGACCTGGATGTGGCTATCGGCAATAAGGTAGTTGTTGAAGGTGAGATGGCCCATCGCACTCAACATCAAGACGGTAATACTGTCTACCAGATTGATAACGCCACATTGGAGGATAATGACGAAGAGTCTCATGAAGTATTCGTCTTTGATGATGTTGATATTGATGATATCGCAGGTGACTTCCAGAATAACCAGAGTCAGCGTTATTATCTGGAAGATGTCACTGTCGACTATGTATCAGAAGATAATAATTATGTCATGTTGGAGACCGAGGAAGATTATGGGTTGCGCTATGACATCAGGAACTATGGCCCTGAAATCGGAGAGACGCATTTTGAAGAAGGCGACACTATAGACTGGATCGAGTTCACTGTCAGCCACATATCATTCGAAAATATTGTGATGGAATATGTGGAAGGCAAAGACTTCGTCGAGCTTCCCGAAGAGGTCGACGTCGACTGAGGTCTCTTTCCGGTGTGCGCATTCAGCTTAATGGTGGATTTATTGCAGTCCAGTATCTTTCAAAGGAATAAGCCATGACAAGAACCCCCTTCAGGCAGCGATGCCTGAAGGGGGTTTTCAAATGTTTTTCGTGCAAAACACATCGTGTTATGTTATTATTTCCAAAGATGGATATATATCGATCAATCTATTTCAGAAAGGCTTGAGCCAAACCATGAAACACATTCTTTTCTTCGGAGCGCTTCTGCTTTCCTTGACCCTCTTCGCCTGCGGCGAGGGAGAGAGCAGCCTCGAAGTGGACAAGGCCACTCTGCATGACAGCTATTCGATCGAAGCGTTCGAATATGAGAGCATCCAGCTCATCTACACCGAGAACGGCGATACCACCCGCGTCGATCTCGACGAGTCGATGATGGTGTCCTTGCTTCCTGAAGAGGAAGGCATGCATCTCGCCGTCGCGGAGTACGAAGGCGAACGGGTCAAATTCACCATCACTTTTGAATAGCGCATCAATCAAGGCATCTGAAACCATCAGATGCCTTTTCAAGTGGCGCTCTCAATCATTTTTCTCTTCGTCCTCGCTGCGACTGCGTTTCGCAGTGATGTAGAACACGATGGAGAAGAGAAGGATGACACCACCGATGCCTCCTGCGGTCATTGTCACCACTAGAAGCAGTGCGCCGCCGAGTCCGTTTTCAAGGGCCGCAACAAGGAAAATTTCTGCGAATAAAATGACCAGAACAGGCACTAAGAACGCCAGGAAGGGCCGGATTCTGCTCAGAAGGAATGAAAGCACTATGCCCAGAAGCGCGATGGCGGCGAACTCGAGATAATTCATCGTAACACCTCACCCTCATTCTAACATACGTATTGTTCTCGTTATGTGCTCAGCATGCTTCTGCGCCTTGCTTTTCCTTGAATTACGATAAACACTAGTCACTTTCTCACAAATCCTGACTTGCTCATAGGTCGGATTGCTGTTATTATTGAATAATCACAGGTGAAAGGATTGAACATATGCACACAATTAGAAAGCTTTTATTCCTGGCGTTCTTGATTATTCTCCCTTCTGCCCTGACAGCGTGCGCTGAAGACACATCGCTCGAGGTAGAGAAGGCATCGATCGAGGACGTCTTTTTGATTGATGAATTTGCACCGGAAGCGATAGACCTAGTGTTCACCGAGGGAGACGAAACGAAGACTATCTCCCTTAGCGAAAACATGCTGGAAGAGCCCATCCCTGAGACGGAAGGGACCCATACGCTTACCGCGGAATATGAAGGGGAGACAGTGACCTTCGAGGTGACACTTCGCGGTGCGCTGACTGCACAGCTCATGACCATCCACGAGATGGGTGTCGCTTCCGGAGAGATTGATAAGGACTACGAGGAATGGCTCGAATCCATCAGGGGCGAAGACGGTGTGGGCATTGAAACCGCCGAGATCGACGACGCTGGAGAGCTCGTTCTGACTTTTTCTGATGGCACCGAGGAGCATGTCGGCCGTGTTACTGGAGAAGACGGCCGCGAGGTCGAGTTGAATGTGACCGACGACAACGAACTCGAGTGGCGTTATGCGGATGAAGACGAGTGGCAATCCCTCATGGACCTCGATGTCCTACAAGGTGACGCCGGCGATGACGGTGAAGATGGTCGAGAGACCGATTTCCGCGTCGAGGATGAAAAGATCCAATGGCAGTACGCCGGCGATGACGATTGGCAGACACTGATCACACCGGACGTCCTTGAAGGGGAGGACGGCGATGACGGTGTCAGCGTCGAGAACGCCTCCATCAATGACGACGGTGAGCTGATTCTCGAGCTCTCTGATGGTTCTGACATCACCGCTGGTGAGGTCACCGGCGCGGACGGCCGCGAGGTCGAGCTCCGTGCCGATGATGACCACATACAATGGAGATATGACGACGAAGATACATGGACGGATCTAGTCCCGGTTAATGATCTGGAAGGTGAAGCTGGAGAAGATGGTGCCGGTATAGATGACGTTAATATCAATGATGACGGGGAACTCATCGTCACCCTGACCAATGGTACGGAAGAAAACGCCGGCAACGTTGTCACGTTCCATACTGTGCGCTTCTTTGGCCAAGACGGCTTTCTCCGCGATGTACAATTCGTCCTGGACGGCGACGATGCCGAGGCGCCCGAGGCACCCGAACTCGAAGGCCATGACTTCAAAGGCTGGGACACATCCTTCGAGGAAGTGACTGAAAATCTTAAGGTAAAGGCAGAGTACGAGGCCCACACCTATGATGTATATTTCGAGACGCATGGTGATACCCTTGCCGACCCTGTCGAGGATGTCGAACATGGGTCCACAATCGACCTTCCCATTCCTGAGAGAAAAAGCTATGATTTCGAAGGATGGTACACGAGCGACAGCCCGAATGCCAGAAAGTTCACCGAGGAAAGCTCAGTGCGCTCCGGTCTCGTCCTGCATGCTCAATGGTCGGTCTCCACTTATTTCGTCGAATTCACCGACCATGAAGGCGCAGCCCTCTCCACGGCATTCGTAAAGCACGGCAATGACATCCTTCCTCCGGAGGCGCCTGAGAGGGAGAGCTATGAGTTTATTGGATGGAGCGATTCACCAGATACGATCACCCGTGACAAAACAATCACCACAGAATATGCGAGAATCTATAAGGAGACTTTCGAGAACTTTGACGAGCCCGGTTCTTCCTATGTCTATGGAGACTTTCTTGGTACCGAAGGCATCCCATGGTATTATAACGGCGCTCGTGGCGATATAATGCTGAACGGCGAACACGCTATGACATTCCGTGATGCAGGACATAGTCTCGAGGCCTGGATACCGACCGGCATGGACACCTTCAGCATCGACTACACCAATGCGTTCAGCGGCGAAGCCGGGCTCGCCGTCTATGCGGATGATGAACTCATCGCCGAAGCGCCTCCCGTCCTCGGAAGTGTCGAGACGCTTGAACTTGAAGAGCTGGATATCGAGGGCCCCTTTGAACTCCGCATATCGCCTGAGCCCAGCAATCAGGTCACTATAGGGAATATCAGATGGACGTCTAGTTCCGAAAAGGAACTTCACACTGTCGATGTCTCGTTCGATCAAGACAAGGGTGAAGTCGATGGGGAAGGCGCCTATCTCGAGGGTGAGACGGTCGAACTTACCGCAACGCCCCATGAGGGACATAGCTTCATTGGCTGGAGCAATCATCTCGAAAGCGACTCCCGCACGATCTCGTTCGAGATGCCCGCTGAAGCCGTTGAACTTGATGCGCTTTTTGAAACGAAGACTTTCGATCTGGAACTATCGTATGCCGAGGATAAGGGCACCATCGAAGGCTACGAAGACAAGACATTTGAATACGGCGAGCGTGTTACTCTTTCCGCAAGCGCGGAGGAAGGTCATCGCTTCCTTTTCTGGGAAGGCTATATTTTCAGTACGGAGGCCACGATTACCTTCGACATGCCTGCCGAAGATGTCTTCCTTGAAGCCTTGTTTGAAAAGACGTTCACAGTACATGTTGACTACGACGACGGCAAGGGCCATATAGAAGGCGTCGGCGATTATGTCGAGGGTGAATACGTCACGTTGACGGCGGTCCCGGATGAAGGTTATGCATTCACCGGATGGGAGGGTTTCAAGGAGAGCTCTGACAGCACCATCACTTTCGAGATGCCCGCCTCCGACATCAGTCTCTCGGCAGACTTCGAGGAAACCGAGGAGCATGACCCTGTCCTTTATGAAGAGAACTTTGAGAACTTCGATGAACCGGGGACAGGGTATCAGACGGGGTCATTCACCGGCGTGGAAGGCATCCAATGGGACTATGACGGCGCCCGCGGGGATATGGACCTGAACGGCGAGCAGGCGATGACGCTGCGTGATGCAGGCCATAGCCTGGAAGCCGAGATTCCCACAGGCATGGAGACATTCAGCATCGACTATACCAACGCCTTCAGCAGTGAAGCGGGGCTGGCGATCTATGCCGATGATGAAAGGATCGGCACCGCCCCTCCGGTGCACGGCAGTATTGAAACGCTCCATTTAGAGAATCTTGGCATCGAGGGTCCCTTCACATTGCGCATTCAGCCCGACCCGAGCGCCCAGGTGACCTTCAATAATATGATGTGGTCGATAGAAACACAGGATGATTTCCATACCGTAACGCTCGATACCGATTACGCCTTTGCGGACCTCGCCGTCTCCGAGAGTGGATTGATTGCAGAGGGGACATCTGTTACTATAGAAGTCACCGAGGAAAGCGGCCACGCCCCGTTCAAGCACTGGCTCGATGACACCGGCGAAGTCTTCACCAAAGAGAAATCGTTCACGCACACCGTCACCGGCGATGTCGCATTCACTGCCGTGTTCGATGAAGCGGCCATCGAGGTCGAATCGGACGGGGAATATATCGACCCCGAGCGCGTGGCGAAGTATCTTCACACCTACGGTGAGCTTCCCGGCAACTACATGGCGTATTCCGATTTTGAAGACACCGGATGGAGTGTATCGGAGCTCAGGGACAAGACAGGCAACCCGCTCAAGAGCCTCGGGTATAAGCATTTCAGCAACTACGAAGGGCTTCTGCCGGATGCGCCTGAGCGAACATGGCGGACAGCCGATATCAACTTCGACGGCGGCCATCTGCGTGGTGTTGAACGCCTGGTGTTCTCAAACGACGGCCTGATCTACTATACGGATGATCACTATGACTCTTACCTACATATGTATGGGGAAGAATAGCTTTCTGCGATATACAGGATTTTCTAGACGCCTTTTCGTGATTTTACGGAAGGACGTTCTTCATATTCTGCCATACTGCAGTTTCACCGCCCGCTGTTTACCATGCCATGGCGCTGTCATCCTTCATAGCCGGCAGCGTACTGAAATTCGCTGAAGGGACGTACTGTACAACGTTTTAAAAGTGAGTATGAGAAAATAATAATTGTGCAATTCACCATGAAACGTGTTGTTTTCTGTTATAATTGAATGATAAATAGGGTCTGTTGATAAACAAAAAAACATAATAACCAAGCCATAAACCGGCATTTCATGGTATAATAAGTGCAAGGGTTTGACGTGTTTTCAGCGTCAAACCGTGCACCTGAAAATATTGTACCTTGGAGGTTTCCATGCAGACCATGACTGAAAATAGACTCGACCTTGAGATGTTTCCATCCGAACTCATCATCCCTTCCAGCAAATGGT
>PUKQ01000253.1 GCA_003550565.1 Syntrophomonadaceae bacterium | reverse complement strand
TTTTCGGTAAAATTCAAAACATCCAAAGTATGATAGTTTTCATCACTATCCTGAAGCAGTATTCTCCGATCATCATCATAGAAAGGTTCATAGTAGCCCCCACAACAGAAACTCAGCTCGGGATCAAGACCAAGTTCCATCCATGGTGTCCAGAGTGCCTGGTTTAAATCATCTCCCCATCCAATAAAGGCGGAAGCATTGCCGCTACAGGAATCATCTTCGGTACGCTCCCATTCGGGATTACGGGACCACCCTGATGGCGGGAAGTCGGTATCTTCAAAGTCTTCATACAGTATTTCTACACGGTCTTCTCCCTGGGTGGTTACCGAGCTGCCGGTAGTTTGCTGCGGACAGCCATCGTCTTTCTCTAATTCACCTGGGGAAACAAGGAAGGATTCAGTTTCCGCATCGGAAGAGTCTCTAGTTGATCTTTCACTGGTTTGCGGCTCCCCGCCACCGGCAGGGCTGCCTTCGCCCCCGTCGTCGTGACGGACCCCGGCGGAAGCCTCGCCGGTATATGCATGGCTCGTATAGCGTTCCCAGCCGAATCCCTCCACGTTGGTTTCTCTTTCCCAGTCAGGGGATACGGGCGGGAAGGCGGTATCGGCAAAACTTTCGGACAACAGGGTTTCCGCCCCTTTGTCCTGGGTGAAGATCCCCATCTCTGACAGGCTTTCCATTTCAATGCCCAGCCAGCCGGCAATGGCACGAGTGAAATAAGCGGGGCTATCTTCCCACTCGGCAGTATGGAATAAATTTGAGAGCGAAACCTCCTGCACTGCCGGTTCCCCTTTACTGTCGTCCAATTCCTCCAGGAGAGCTTCCAGTAACCCGACAATCAAGTTATTATCACACAAATCTTCGGCAGCGCACCCTTCACATTCTCCGCAGGCGTACAGTAGTTCCTCCAGCATAATGTCCACCGCAATTTGACCGGGGGAACCATCACCGAATTCATCTATTAGCTCCAAAATGGAGTAGTAGATAAAATCGCTCATGCTTTCCCTCTTTTCGCTTATGTCCCCGGGAGCCAGCGGATAATCTTCCGCCCGGTAATCAATAAACTCCGCCACTTTACCCAACAGGACGGCGGGAACGACCTCGCCCACCAGGTCGGCGCGACTTTGCCCGGGGCTTTCTTCGGGATCATGTTCCTCCTCCAGGAATCCGGTAATATTTTCCACGGGGAAACCGGAAATACTGTCAATGAAGGCATGGTAGAGATCGCTTTCCACCAGCACGCCCAGCAAATCCTGGGTGAAACCGGAAAATGCCTCTTTCAAAGTCCCCGATATGGTGGGATCCTCACAGGGGCCATCTCCCAAGCACCCCTCACATTCCCCGCAGGAGCCGTCAAGGAAGTCTTCTACCACCTCTTCCAGGGGGAATGCTCCTACCGCTTCATCGCCCCATCTTTCCAGCACATTGTAAACCTTGTTTTTATCCACATAATCTTCCATGCCCCGGATGCGAAAATCATCAATATACCAACTATCCGCCCCGGCCCCCCGGTAGCGGAAAAACACCCGCACGTTGCGCCCGGCAAACTCGCTCAGATCAATCCGCTGCCTCCGCCAGTCCGGAGCCTCCGGTGCCCGGCCCAGTTCCTTGGAGTAAACTATATCCTGGGTTTGTTGATCCTGCACTTCCACTACGTGGCTCAGGTAAGAATGGCTCTCCTGGCTGGTTTCATGGAATTCCAACTCGAAACCGTCTTCCACTTCCAACCACTCGGAGTAAAGAGTGGCCTCCGCATGCGCGGGGCGCCGCTCCACGTTGCCCACCACGGAAACATCACCGATGAGCCACTCGTAGATATACCACCTGGTGCTCGTCTGATACCACGCGCTGTGCAGAGAACCCTCACCGAGGAACTCAAAGTAGATCCTTAGCTCCTTGCCGGCATAATCATCCAGGTCAATTTCAACCGTCATCTCGCTGCCGGGAAGGTTGCTGTAAGTCTCCAGCAGCTCATCATTAAGCTCGTCATCATCATCGTAGTACTCTACTCGCACCTCCGCTTTTTTAAGGGAGGCCCGGCCATCATTTTCACCTTCCATATGGTTGTAAATTAATTGAGCAAAGGTATCATCGCCCAGTTCTTCCACCTCGAACCACGGCGTATAAAGCATAGAGTGTATATCATACTCCCCGTGGCTGTATCCTTCATCCCGCAAGGCATCGCCCAGGTGGGTCCGATTACCGGTACCCGCCATGCCGGTGGCATAATCATTATCATCATCTTCATCAACACACTCCGAGCGTTGCACCCAGCCGGAAACAATATTGTCCGAATCGTTCCAGCGGTCCCAGCGCGGTGGCGGCCATATCACAGAATCAAAATCCTGAGATGGAAACAACTCGTCCTCAGCCACCCGGGGCTCCGTCCTTTCAAACCCGGTCGCAGCGCCGCCGCTGCGGTAAATATCCGTCTGCCGCTCCCAGTTATATTCGGTCAGGTTACTCGTTCTGCCCCATCCAGCCGGGGGGAAATCGGCATCCCGGAAATCACGGTTCACCATTTCATAGTAGACCGGAATTTCCAAGAAGTCGCCCATCTCCTCAAGAGGCAGGATATTTACCAGGTTCTCCGCTATTTCCGTGGGCAGGTAAATTGGCTGCTTATCGCTGAAATCAAGCAGGTTGCTTTCGGCGTAGGCATCGGTGAAAACAACGTCATCCAGATGCCAGGTTTCTCCGTTGGGGCCATAATACTGAAAGACCGCCCTTATTTCTTCTCCGGCATAATCACGCAAATCAAGCCAGTGCTCTCTCCAGGAGGAAGAAGAGCTATCCAAAGTTTCTATACGGGTAAAACGATCACCGTCGTCCACCCAAATGCGGTAGTGATCATCGTAATATTCATGGATGCGCTCGGTCATTTCCCGGAAAACAAGGCGGGGGTCATCGCCGAGTTCTACCCAGGGTGTATATAGCGCAGCATTTAAGTTTTCCTGGGTCCATTCAATGCGAGCGGAAGCCTCCCCGCTGAAGGCATACTCTGTGGAACGCTCCCAATCATGGCCTTCAATGTTAGTTGCCCTGGACCATCCGGCCGGCGGGAAGGAGGTTCCCGCAAAATTCTCCGTAAAGTAGACCAAGTCTTCCAGTTCAGTGGAGGCATCGGAAGCATCGGGATTGCCATAGTATATGTAGAAACGGGTGTCCTCGCGCCGTGATACGAACGGCAATTCCACCCGGTATTCCGCCGTTTCATTGGACGCATCATGGGATATCCTTTCAAAGTCAAGGAGGGAACCTCCCGGGCACTTAAACCTGACGTCATGGCCGTCATTCCTGGCCTCGGCAAAATCAAAGTTGTCTTCATCCAATTTCACCTGCACCTGAAAATCTTCACTGTCAGCGGCTATCCCGGAATGATCCAGGGTGATTTCCCGGTAATACTTTCCACGAAAACCGGGGTGATCCGGGTCGCCAGCCATCCGCGGGTCATCCCAGACAGACTCTACTATACCGTCATATTCGCCTTCCTCGGGACAGAAGAAATAGCGGTAAAGATCATTTACCACCCGGTGCATGATCTCTTCTTTGCGGGAGCATTCGCCACCCCCTTCGCAAATATCACACTCACCACAGTACTCCTCGTGATAGAGGAAATCCACAGCATAATCCTGCGTTTCTTCGAGGGCAGCACCCACGGCGGAAATAAAGTCCGGAGACAGCGCCGCGGCGGCATCTTCCCCCCACTCCAAGTAGGTACCGGCATCTTCGGGGCTTTCCTCCCCGCCAAACATGAGCCAGTCAAAGAAAACCTCATTGATCAACTCCGGAGGTATAACCGAGAGTTCAGCGGCTATCTGTTCCACAATATTTTGTTCCGGGGCAAACCAGCTTATGGGGGCACTAAGCGCATCCGCCGCCATTCTCACCCCTCCATCCGGGCGTGTAGGAGCTTCCTCCAGAATGGCATAAAATGAATTCAGGAAATAGTTCGCCAGGTAACCATCCTTGTAAATCATGTTTTCCATCATGCCTGATACAGAATCCTGTACAAAAGCATACCCATCGTCATATCCGTACTCCGAACCCGAAGCGGAAATACCTTCATCCACCCCTTTGATAATAGCCGCGGTCAGATCGGTATCGTTAAGCACTTCTTCAAATCCGGAAAACCCGTAGTTTACTCCTTCCAAAAACATCTCGTAAAAAATGATCTTAAACCGATCGTCCTCTATTAAACTCACCCATGTTTCCAGGCCGGTTTCCGTAAGCATTTCGGCCATGTACTCCAAAAATTCGGCAAATCTTTCATCAGTAAACATATCCTGTATTTGCATCCCAAGGCCAACCTGATCTTCGCTTCCCTCAAGGACCTGGCGCACCGCGGAAATAAAATCTCCGGCAAGTATACGGGAGGTCTCGACCTCCGATTGCGGATCGGCAGGGTCTTCTCTCCACAGTTCCAGAAGAATGCCCCGCACCGCATCCTCAAGCATCACCCGGGCAATCTCTATTCCTTCATCAACAACTTTATCCACGTAAGCTTCGGTTTCCTCATCTTCCAAAATATCTATAAGGAACTGATTCACATCCTCGTAAACCGCTTCATCGTATAAAAAGTCAATTAGGACGTCCCAGAAAAAATCTATATCCTCTGCCAGGCGTCCATCCTGCAGGCTTTGCGTCAGCGCTCCGCCCACGGCATCAGCCAGCCCTCCGGCGGAGGCAATGCCGGACATGAGATCAAGGCCGGGTTGAACCATTCCATCGAACCTATCCCTTTCCAGCAATTCATACAGGGCCTCATCCATCATATCGGTGTTCAGTGTCTCCAACAGTTTTTCCAGCACATATACAATTTCCTCTGTCTCTACTTCTACCTCTACTGCAGGTTCTACATCCGCTGTCTCCGCCTGTGGTTCGGACTCAACAGTTCCATCCAACCCACCTTCTTCACTTTCTCCTCCTTCTGTGCCGGCCAGGTTTTTTAAGGTGTCCACCCCGGCAGTCGGAAACGCTTCCAGCATTTCGACATCGGTCTCTTCAACTTCATATTCCTGAACACCGGAAGCGGTATATTCGGTATTGCCCACCAGAAAACCGCCAAATGACCGTATGCGACGGGTAAAAGTATGGTAAAAATCACCCAGAAAATCAAAAACACTTTCCACGGAAAGATCAAAAAGGGTAGGGTTGATTACCAGATCTGCCAGGTAGTCAAGGATTTTACTCCCCAGTTCGTATTCAATAAGAGTATCACCCACGTGGTCGGTAGCTGCTGTGTGCATAAACTCTGCCAGCTCAGAGGGGTCCCCCTCTCCTTCTCCGCCAAGGAGATCAACCATAAAGCGAGCAGGTATGTCCTGCAGTATATAACCGGCTTTATAGGCCCGGCTTACCTCTTCCCCTTCCAATATCTCCTCCTCAGCTTCCAGAAAATCAAGTATGTTGTCGATCATATCCGTAGTGAAGCCACCGCTTAGCAGATCGTAAAACATCTCGTGCATTTCCCGGTCAACCTGCAGCGCCGAGTTCAATTGCCCCGGATCTATGCGCATATTCATCCGGCCGATGAGATCGGGCATCCACCGGGTCACAATATCTGCGCCTTCCGGAGTAGCTCGCATACTGAGTTCAACTTCACCGGTATCGTAATTAATGGAGTTATAGGGGGGAGATTCCTGCACCAGTTCTTTCCCCGGCTCCGGGTTGACAAAATATCCCTCCGGATCCGCGCACCTTGCTTCATTGCCCGCCTCGCATTCACTACAATCACCGCATGGATCGATTTCATCCACGGCAATCTGATCTCCCACGGTCAGCTCCAGGGTACCTGGTGTTACCGGAAGCCCAGGTGTGAATTCAAAGTGCCGGGCAGAATCCTGCCCCGTGCCGACAATTTCGCTGACCCGCCAACCCTCGGTGAGAAAATCGGCAATTTCGTTCACCAGGATGGCATAGGTCACCCCGATATGCTCCTTTAACAGCCATACCGGCGGATGATCAACCGGATCTCCGGGAACCGGGTATTCCGGATCATCGGGATCATATTTCAGAATATTGGCAATTTTATAAACAATATCCAGATCGCGGGAACCTTCACCATCGGGCAAGCCGATGAGCACATCCTTCAGGAGGCCGGCAAAGTTCGCTTCAAAATCTTCCGGGTTGTTGGCGTATTCATCTGGCAGATCAAAATTTTCCAGTTCCTCCGGGTCGTATTCTTTCTGCAGGATTTCACCCACCCGGGCCACCAAGCCGTCATCCTCCGGGTCATCCCTTAAAAATAACGCCGCCGTTAACCAATCGGAAACCATATCATCCATTCCGCGGCCAGTGGTCGGATCTTGGTAAGATAAAGTGCTGTGCGCAACATTGAGGAACACATCAACCATCCGGGGTATGAATTCACCGGCAAAATCATAGCGGTAAAAGTCTTCAAAATAATGGGGAAGAAATTTTGAAGGCGCCTGCAAGACCCGGGGATTGGTGTGATCATCGCCGTCAAAGAGTTCCTCGCCCCGGAGCCACTCCATAAGCAGGTCAAAAAAGACACCCAGCCCCTGGTAAGCAGCCTGTCCCATTTCACAGTCAAGAAAGTCAATGTCACAAATCTCTTCCCGGTAGGTTACCTGATAAAACCGGGCCGGGCCACCGGAAGAATCAGCCCGGAAAGCGGTAACATCCTCATAATCCGGGTGGCCGTACCAGCTGGCATAATAGAGGCTGAGCCTCAAAAAGTATTCCAGCCCCCCGCCGTTGCTTCCCAGCTCAAATTCGTAATGTGCATCCACGGGAACGGGCTCCAGGGCTTCTTCTTCCGAATCGCACATGTGGTAATAATGCTCTTCCGTCTCCACATAACCGATCCAGCCATCGTCTTCCAGAAAATCCTTCAACAGGAGATTTATCTGGCCGGGAAGGTCTCCGAAAGTAAATGCTTCCGTAACCGTTTGCGTAACAAACTCCCTGGATTCTGCATTAAACAGGGTATCTTCCACCACGCTGCCCATACCTCCCACCAGGCAAGTGGAAAGATCGTCCACCAAATCTTGGAGAGTGTTGCGTAAATCTTCGCCCTGCATCCCTTCCGCCACTGCATCAACCGCCGGGTCAACGGGGGCTTCCATAAGTTCTTCCAGGGCATCCCGGGCATTCTCTTCTTCATCAAACAGGCCCATCAACCGAGCCGGAATATTAACCACATCAACAGCCGTATCTTCCTCGGCTATTTCTTCCAGCATATCTCCCATGCGCCGCAAACGTCCGGCAAAATCCTGCACGCCTCCGGTCCAGTCATCAAAACCTACCAGAATCACTTCCGCCTCGCCGCTGCCGGCGCAGTTTTCGCACAACCCGCCACCTTCTACTTCACCTTCTCCGTTGCAGAAGGTGCATTCGCCGGTGGTCCTCCCGGTTCCGTCACAGTCTTCGCAATCCCCTTCCTCGCCGTTACAGGAAGAACATATGAGCATACTGTCAATTACCCCGTCTATAATCTCGTTAACTACTTCTACCGGATCAATATGATCACCGTGGTCAGGATGTTCTTCGTCAAGTCTTTCCGGGTCTAACCTCTCTACAAAACCTTCCACCTGGCCGGGAAGTTCACCGGAGAGATCCGTTTCAAAATATCCCGCTTCCAGTTCTTTCCGCTCCTGCGCACCGGCTACCTCCGCCAGAAGACCGGTAATAACAGAAAGGCGCTCCGGGGAAGCAATAATGCCCAGGGCATCATACTCATCCTCGCCGTCCCCCAGGAACTGCCTGATAACCGAATCGGGAAAACTGGTAAACCGGCCCGGGTCTTCCGGGTGAGGTTCGTATTGGGCGAATTTACTTTCGGTTAAAAATTCATGCGTGGGAGAGATAATCCAGCGCAAGCTACTGGCAATTCGTTCTTCGGAAAGCATTCCTTCCAACCGCTGCTGTTCCCTGGCTTCATAGTCGTGCACGTAACGCCGTGCGTTAAGCAGCTTGAGGAAAGGGGCAAAAATACGGTCGACAAAGCCCAGGGCTGCCGCTCCTATTCTTTTCCCGTAATCAAGCACACCGCCGTCTTCATCTTCCCACACGTGGGAAATATCGTCATCAAGAGAATCATAAAAACCTTCAAGGTCCTCGCCTGCAAGTATTTCCATCATTACGGACCAGACGATGCCGGCAATGCCGGAATCGTCATCAACGGGGTATTCTTCATCCCCGGTGGCGTACTTGCCTCCCAGGTCTTCGTAGAATTGCTCCATACGCTCTACATTAATGAGGCCTTCCTGCAGCTCTTCTCTTTCTTTATTCCTGATGCATTCAATGCAGGGGTCTTCCTCCGTGCAACCGGAAGTGTCGCAGCCTGCTTCCGTCTCAATACCGTCTGCCAGGTCTTTTAAAAAACCTGAGGCCAGATCATAACCTATTTTCTCTGCGTTGGTGAGACCGCAGTTGCATTCGGGATCATTGCATATAGAACCCATATAAGCGGCAATATCGTCGGCCAGTTCATCAATGGTAATACTTTCATCCGCGTCGGCAAAACTACTTATGGTAGTAATATTATCAAAGAGGCGGTCAATTAAATCCTTGCTCACTTCTATTTCTTCCATACCTTCGCCGCCGCCTCCCTCTTCACCGGGTGCAGGAAAATGCTCGGGGAATACATCTTCTAAGATTTCATTTAATTTTTCGCTAAATTCTTCCGCCGCATCGCTATAGTCATCCTCCATCTCTACTTCGCCCACTATATCTCCGGCAATACCGAAAAGCTCCTCCCCCAATTCCTCCATGATCTCATCCAGGGGATTAAGTATATTCTCCTCAATGGATGGGGCTACCGGGCTCTCTTCATCCATGAGGAGCTCCAGGGAGCGATCAAGGTTTTCCATAAGCAGGTCCGCCATATCCTCCAGGTGGTATGCCCCTTCACCTTCAGTAAAATATCCCATAAGGGGTTCCATGAGCAGATCGGAAAATTCCTCATGCCCAAACATGGCAAAGAGGACGTCGGCCCAGTGCATGAGAAAATCCGCCATCTGCTCCTCGGCTTCACACCCTTCCCCGTTACCGTTGTCACCTGTGGCGCCCTCCGCAAAGTGTTCAATACCCAGGTCTATATCTGCTGATATATCTTCCAAAACAGCCCCCAACCCCCCTTTAATAGGGCAATAGGGGCAGGAAGGATCATCACCGCCGCAGGAAAAACATTCTTCTCCTTCTTCCACAGCCATCCATAACTGCAGCATACCCTGAAATGCTCCCCATAGCCCGCCGCCGCAATCGGAGCAGTCCGGTTGGAGATCGCCTTCTTCACAGGCAGGGCATTCCGGAGATATGAGTTCACCCAGATAGTCATCCAAGACCCCCGCTCCCTCCAAATCGCCAAACATGGGTTCTGCAAGGGCATCCCAGAAAACAGCGGTCAAGTTTTCCATGGCCCGGTTAAAGCCCGGATCTTCTCTCAATGCTGCCGCGAACCCGTCGGGAATGTCTTCAAGGTTATCCAAAACTCCGTGCATGATGTTGGCCATCTCGGTGCCCTCTGTTGCGGCTCTCATATAATCGACAAATTCACCAAGAAGTTCGGGGATCCCCTCAAAAGAACCGGCGCTACCGAGGTTTTCAATCACCTCGCCGGTATAACCGACAAAAAGATAAAGGATATCTTCGGAAACCTCGGATACCCGGGGATCATTGAGAAAATTGTTTAGGGCTTCTCGGATGAATTCCTTGAAGCTACCATCAGTATCATCCTGCAACAGGGCATAAACATCTTCGGACATCTGCTCGGCAAATTCCCTTTCCGGGGTGCCATCCTTCAAGAGCAGTAGTGAAGCAATCACATCACCTAGCATTTCGTGAAGCTCTCCGTCCCGCAGAATATGGAGCAGCATCTCCTCCAGGGTAGAACCGCTACCTTCTTCATTACTTGCACTTTCCACGGCATCTGCCAGCGCCACCTGAACCCTTTCATCCTGCATCATATCACCGGCAAATTCGTATGTAGTATCCCGGAGATTATCAATAGAAGAATCATCTGGCTCTTCAGGATCTAAAAAAGCCCCGAAATAGGAGGAGGCATTGCCCATGATATCAACAGATGAACCGGCATCCGTTTCGCCTTCCATCTCTGAAGCCTCTGCAGTCAAAACCGGAGCAACACCTTCTATTAAGGGACTAAAAATTAACACAAATGTTACATATGTAACCAGTAAAACTTTTCCTTTAATTAAGCCTTGCTTTAAACCAACCCTTTTTTTCATACTTTTTGCCTTTCGCGGGTATATTAAAAAGCAGTTTATAAAAATAAACTGTCTAATTTACTATTTCTTTGTAACAAGCTAAAGTTAAAGCTATAAATATAGGCTTTTCAGCCTTTTTTCTTTGTTTATTCTTTATATATTTTTTTACACCACCCCCTTCATACTCAGAAACAGGAAAAAATTTTATACATGCTTGGAATTATTATAACAGCTATCAAATTTTATGTCAATTTCGTCAGAAGATTATAAAAACTCTCCTAAAGTGCAATATCTTATGCTAAACTCTGCTGAACTAAAACAAAAAATTAATATCCGGAGCAAACTTACGCAGTCGGTAATGAATAATTCCATGCCTGATCCTCTCGAAGGAAAAGCATCTGGGAAATAAAGCATTATAGAGTAGTAATTGACTACCCCATAAAACCTTTTTTTACTTTTTCCCGGTAATCGGCCTTCCTTTTAAGCATCATAATGATAATTATGGCTGTGCCACAAACAGCAACAATACTTCCCAGCTGAGCATTAGTGAGCCCCAACCACAAAATTTCCCCTTCCCGGAAAAACTCGGTGGCAAATCGAAGCGCTCCGTAGAGGAATATGAAAAAAGTTATAATGGAGCCCTCAGGAAGGGGGCGCCGGTGCAAGAGTTTAAGGACGAAAAAAATTATCACCGCCCCCAGGGCAGCATAAATCTGCACCGGATGGCGGGGCAGATCATCTACCCTAACCATAGCCACTGCCCAGGGCACATCGGCAACTTTGCCATAGCAACAACCCGCGACAAAACAACCCATTGCACGGGTAATGGCATAACCCAGGGCAAAGTAGGGCGCCAGCAAATCAGCTACCTGTAGATGATTGATCCTCCGCAGGCGGGTCCAAAAATAATTGGCAAGCACTCCACCAATAATGGAGCCATAAAAAGAAAGCCCGGCAAAGCGAAACATGAAAATCAATTTCGGATTGGCCATGTAATCATGAAAATTTAATAAGACAAAAAGGATGCGAGCACCCACCAATCCCGAAAAGCCAATAATTATGCAACCTTCCAAAACCAGGTAAGGTTTCAGCCCTTCTTCTTTCCTGGCAGCTAAAACTGAAAGGGATATACCCACTAGGAGAGCAATTATAATGGCCAATCGGTAAGGCGAAATGGTAATTCCACCGATGGTGAAAAGGTCCGGATTCAATGAATCATCTCCATCTTATTACTCTTAAATTGATTGATAGATATTCTCAATTAGCTTTATTAGTGAAGATATCAAACTGAACTATTTTTGACGTTGCCTTTATAAAAAAATCTGTAAATATGTTACCTTTCCTCTAAGCGAAACTGCACGCTTACGGGGTGGTGGTCGCTCAAAAATTCACCGCTGTCAGCGCGAAAATCTTCAATGTGCTTCTCCCAGTTTAAGGGCTCGAGGTTAACCCCCTCACCGGGCCGAAAGATTACACGGTCAACATCTTCATTTAAGTTATAGTTTGATCCATCAACACCAAAAGGTTTTCTGCGCCAAAGAGCATCTATATTGTCGAGAGACATGGGCCCGGGAACGCCGTGTATTTTATCCGAGGCATCACGGAAATCGTCGCCGAGTTCTTTCATCATGTAATGAAAGCCCAGGCGCTTTGAGTCAATATTTTCATTAATATGATAAGCAAGCGTGTGATGCTCACGCAGGGGGCGCAAATTATAGTCGCCCATGAAAATCACGCTATGCTCGGGTGGTGAGTTATCGTGCACAAATTCAACTAACTCTTCTACCTGAATAAACCTTGCCTTGACGGCTTCATCACTGCGTCCTGCTTCCATGTGTGTATTGTATACATCAACTATGTGACCATGGACATCAAAACGTGTGAGCACAATCCCTTTGGAGGCAACCCGATTTTGGAATTCGCCCTTTGTGGTAAAATGCATCCGGAAATTTTCCTCAAGAGGAAAACGACTAGCTGTGCTCAACCCCGAACCGACAAGCTTGGATGGGTTACGCAGCTTTCCATCAAATACCTTCACAGGGTGTTCCATGGGTTCCCAAAGATAATCATGGTGAACAAAGCATTCCTGAAAGCCGATTATGTCAAACTCTTCAAGGCGCTGCCCGATTTCGGGAAATTTCCCTTTGGTGTCATCTAATATGGGACGGCCCTGTATATTGTAAGTAACAACAGAGAATTCAACAGGAAGGTCGCCCCGCAGATAGCGCATATCGTCTTCGGGGGCATATTCAACCACTGTATCCGGGATGATCATTATGCGGACTGTGAAAAACAATGTCAGCACTACCATGATAAGCAAAGCAATCAATGCTACCGAGAGTTTGAAAATCATGGCCTTCCGCCGGCTCTTTAAGTTCATTTTTTCAATTTTTTCTGATGCACCATCCTCAGGGGATTTTTTCATTGGAAACACTCCCTATATAGAAGAAAATAGGAAATATAGAAAGGAACGGGAAAAATTTGCTCATTAATGATTAAAGAATACCATAACCGAAAATTGCAGGTCAATTCAATAATTAGCAAAAAGCTTATGAAGTCAATTCCTTTCACCTGTAAAAAGGTATTGTTATTTTAAAACATCGGTTGCTGTAATCGTTAGAGGCCCGACTTCTTTGGTTTGGATTGCTACATTTATCTCATGCTCCCCTTCTTGCAGATCAACATTTTCCACAATAATATCGGCTTTGTCTTTAACATCAAAATATAACGGATTATCTGGTTTAATGTCTTCTCTGTTCACCTCCTCATCGCCAACCTTTAAACGGCATTTATCCGCACAGGATATCCCTCCGATGGTAAGGGAGTCTATACCCACAAGGTGCGCTGATGCTATGGCATTTTTCAGCGTAAACGAAACTCCGTTACTCGTTTTCTTAAGTGAACCTTTTACATATAATTTTTTAAGCATAAACGGAGGTATTTCCATGTTTATCACTCCTATCTCTTATTTAATGACTTTTATAAGACTATCTATCGAAATAATTTAATTTTGGAAACATAGGTACATTCCCCACCCTCTTCAAAGTAATGCTCCACACACCAGGCAATCTTTTGGTGCCAACCCCGGCCGGTGCTGGATTCATCCATTACTTCCCACTCACCCTGTGGCAGCATGGTTTTAAGAAGCTTAAATTCGAAAGCGCCATGGGGTCCCCGGTAATTAAATCCGTCATTATTCAGCTCATACGCATGGCCTTCATCGGTCCGCACAGAAAGTCCGGGCGCTCCTACCAGCCGGTAGCGTCCTTCTCGAAGGCAAACCAGCCTTGTTTGCAGTTTTATAGTGGACCCTTCAAGATAATATTCCTGCTCTATGTTAAATCCGCCGTACTCCAGATTCACTATGATTCCATTCCCGGCTCGTTTATCTTCTTTTAATATCAAGTTGCCACGGTTTATCGGCACTTCAATTTCATCGTCTTCATTAACGATGTCGGGCAAATCCGATGTTGACCATTCTTCTTCCCTGAGCGACTGCTCCAATACGGGCAATAAAGACGGCATCTGCTGCAACCCCAGTACTGCCAGCCCGGCAACACCTGTATTATGCACTCCGGAGTGTGGGTAAGGGGAGATATCACTTCCGGCAAAAATTACTGCATATATACTACTGTTGCTAAGAGCTGCATGTCTTGAATCGGGATAAAAAAGCAAAGCCTCTGCTTCCAGTTCCAGGGGTTCTTCTTTTTGGCCTTGCGCAGGGAGAAGGGGAAGGCAGCGAATAAGGAAATATGCATTAGTGGCATTATAAGGAGTTTGGCAATGGCTCCATCCCATTAGTTCCTGAGGATAATCGTTAAGAGCAACAGGATAATTTCCTTCCGGCATCCGGAAAGGATTAAAATAGTCAAATATTTTGCGTGCCGCCCTGTAGTAGCGAGGGGCCAATTTTTGGTCTTCCCTGGCCGCTCTCAGAAATACATAAATTCCTGATATCAAATGATATATATTGTTTGCCGAACGTCCCAGATATGATGCCTCACCACCCGGAGTAACTAAAGAAAGGCTAAAAGCGGCCCCTTTTTTGAGTATATTCCACACATCCTCCAGCGGCATATAATCGTAACCCCGTGCTAACCATGACAGCGCATAAAGATGGTATGTCAGGTCGAAAGCATCGCTGTAACCGCCAAAAGAGATCTCTGAATAGTTATTGTCCTGTATAAGCCCGTCAGGGGTTTGATCTTCTTTAAGCCTGGGAAGTAGTTCTTCGGGTTCATACTTGTTGATACAGTCACTTAAAGAAAGCTTTGCACAGTAATGGTTATAAGCAGACCACCAGTGATAGCGCAAAGCGTATACGTTTGTAGGAGAGTATTCTTCGTTGATTGTAAGCTTGGGATACAGTTCTCTCCAGCGCGAAAGTTCTTCCGGGCTAAACTTTTTAACCATCAGTTCTTCAACGGTTTCCATGTAAGCCGGGTTTTTAAAGTCGCAGTGGGGCATCCCGTCAAGATAGGTAGCTTCATAACGAGGGTAGATCTTCTTTACAAAGTCAAGGGCCAGTGCAGCAGCATGCCAGTAGTCATCACCGTGGCCACTGGCTGCCATCCAGGCAAAAGTATATGCAGAATAGGCATCGGCATAGTATGTTCCGGCCACCTGCGGCTCATACCTGAAGGCTTCCATGTTAACATAGTCCTCCCATATTCCACCCCGGTCATAGGCAATAAGATACATATTGCTTTCTTTAACATTGTTGAAGCTCCTTCTTTCACAGAAATTCCCTTCATCATTTCCGCAAGCAATATAATAAGTTATACCACCTTCCCCCTTACCGGGGTCCCTCACACCCTCGCCCGGATATAGTCGAAAAAATTCGCCTGCCCTAACTGTCAGTTCACCCTCTTCCCCATCTGCCGGTTTAATCTTATAAGTTTCACCCTCTTTTTTTATTTTAAAAAGATACGGCCCCGGGTTCTCTCGAGTAAAATAATACTCGAATTCCTTTTCTTCTCCTTCATTTAAAGTAAACATCATATTTTTAGTAATTACTTGTTTGTTGAACAAATATTTACCCATACTGGTAACAGCATCAATTATTTCCGTTTCGTTGAGCAATTTAGTCACGTAATCCCTCCTGTTCATGATTTTTTACCACAGCCGGTCTAACAATTGCAGTGAACATTTAACGATACGTTCACCGGCATCAACAGCTAGCCTACTCGTATATACAGTGCGATGAGTCTCATAACCTCCCCGCTGAAAAGCTTCCTGAGTGGGTACATATCCACAGTAACCGTTTACTAATTCCAGGACAAGGGTCAATGGAAAGGGTGATTTACTTTGAATCTCCAGCCCGTATTCCACAAAAAGCTCGGCAGGGCTGCTAACAATAGCAGTGTTGCCTATCCTTAATGCGTTAATTTCCACCAGACAGGATGTATTATCCCGTCTTTTCAGGGCGGCGGTCTCCGGTTCATAGCGTAAGCGGGCAAACTCCAATTCCCATTCTGTGGTGCCCCGGCAACCGTCATCGCAAACCGTAGATTCCTCTCCCCCGCGATCCGGGATAACCAGTACCTCCTGCAAGTATTTTAGCGCTGCAACTTCTTCAGAGTTTCCGCCACTGTAGTCATCCAGCACGGCCTCACTGCAGGCCCGGCCTATTTTCCAAGCAAATGCTTCTCCCCCTCCATTTACCTCTTCCCCGCTTTTACAGAGGAGGTTGCCTGAAGGAGCGGGCAGAGCAATGACAGTTTCTACAGTTGATTTGTTTTCCCTGAGCAAACTTCTGGTATATCCAAAAAAATCACTGTGATAAACCCCTCCCCCAAAAGAGTCACAACAGTTGTTATGGCAAGGAATAGTTAGCAGAAAAGCAAAAGGCCGCCCTGCTGTTTCTTCAAAAGCCAGATAACTTATTTGGGAGTCTGTAGGCCCTTCTGGCGGTAAGCCTAGCCCCCATTGTTCGGGAGAATCGACAAAGGTAATTCCCCCATCACTCCTTACCAGCCTACGGTTGCCAAAGTAATCCGGCACTTTAACTACTCCCGGTCGAATCCGCGCCGGGCGCATGGATTTACAAGCTTTATCCACACCCATTACTAAAGTGTTTACGAGGTGGTCCCGGTATATGGGGTCAGGTTTTCCTCCGGTCAGGAAAGTAGTACAGACTGCCGGTGCGTTATGGGTATGGGTAGCTGCAACCATTATTCTGTCAGGGTTCAATCCCAATCGCCACCGGCATTCATCCCTGATTTTTAAAACCAGGGAACGATCAATGAAGGTAAGATCGCAGGCAATAATGACAAGAGGCTCATCCCCTTTATGTAGACATAGTACTTGACAATTAAGGGAATTGCCTTTGCCGGCAGGTTCTAAAACAGCCCCATTATAATTAGACAGCTCTTCAGAGGGCGTGATATCTAACTCAAAGCACCCGGCCATCAACGTTTTCTTTTCTGTCACAGGCAACTCACCTCCTCTTCTGAGAGCCTTCTACTCATCTTTCTTTGGCAAAAGAACTACTACATTTTTAAGTTTTTTAATATCTTTGTCATCAAGTAAGGTTCGCCTATATTCCCCATTAAGCCACATTTTCACCATATCATCGTAATGGGGGCTGGCGGTATGGCCTGAATTTCCTGCTGTCATTACTTCCCATGCCTCTTTTGTATAAAGATCTAAAACCAGACGGTGGGGAGCTCCCATGTGAACCTGATAGGGAAGTTTTTTAGTTAGTTGAAACTCCTGCATGCAAGGAACAACACCACTACCGCCAATTTTAAAAGGCCCCCGGTTATATGTCGCTTTGCTTACATCATCACCTATATGGTGTTTTAAAGTAACCTTATGTATTTTACCCCATCTCCAGTTTGCGGGGTTACTGCCCATAGAAGAAACAAGGTCTTCAACAGCTTCTTTAAAGCAATTTAGCATAACACCACAGAAATCATCTGTCCATGCTGACCCACCCTTAATAATCGCTTTCTCAACAACTATATAGAGGTTTCTGTAATCAACCAGCATTTCAGCCAATTTTTCGGATACACGTTCCAAATAAAGGTTGTGCATTAAAAGGGTAAGCAGACGGAAATATACTGCCGGTCCTGCAGCATCAGCTTTGTCAATAGGTGCCTGCCCCCAATGCTTTAAAATCTCAAGAACCCTAAGCTCCAAAGGTTTTAATTTGTCCGCATTGTATTCAAGGTGATTCACCATATAAGGCACAACTATTTCAGCCTGACTATTATCATAATTATTTTGTAATGATTTCATGTCTTCTACAGTAAGATTATTTCTCTTTTGCAGGTTTTTGAGTATTGTTATGGCTCTGGCCGGGTGGTGCCACTCATAAGAAATGAAGTAAGGGTAATCATCTTCCACTACCTTGTGATTCGCTGAAACAATTATGCCTGTGGGTGGATTATATATGCAAGGTATCTCTTCCCAGGGAACAAAACCCTTCCACTCATATTCATCACTCCAGCCGGGTACTGGAAATAAGCCGTTTCCTGCTTCACGGTGGGCTTCTGAACGTATGGGAAAGAGGCCGTTGGCCAGAAGACCGATATTTCCTTTCACATCGGCATAAATAAAGTTATGGGGTGGAGAAGAAAACTTTTGGAGCGCCCCCCGAAACTCGTCAAAGGAAGTAGCGCGCATAAACATCATCATGGCTTCCACCCCTAAATTTCTCTCCATAATATCAGGGTCAATTTCCACCCATCGCAAGGCCAGTGAGGTATCCATTCCAAGGGCATTAGAGATGACCGGTCCGTGATGTGTCACTGCCACCTGAAGCTCAATGTCTTCTGCGCCCCTTACCAAAATTTTCTCGGTAACCAGTTCTGCTTCCAGCCAACCATCATTATACCTATATAAACTCGGGTTCTCCTGATTGAATTCTATCTGGTAAAGATCCATGGTATCGGCAGGAAGTGTTGTTTCCGACCACGCTATATGCTCATTAAAACCCGATATCACTCCCGGAATACCCGGGAAGATAACTCCGTAAGCGCGTAAATTATCCGGAACAACCAGGTGGTTGACAATAAAAATATTAGGAAGATCCAGAGGTAAATGCATATCACTCGCCAACAAAGTACCACCGCTTTTAGTATGCTCACCTCTGATAACCCAATTATTAGAGCCCGAACCACCGATAGGTCCATCGGTGGCCCCGTTTCTGTATGCATTAATAATGCGCGATGCCCCCTCTAAATCATTCTCATGCATAGCCGCCCCCATAAAGGTGGGGCCGTAAACGGGATATTCGGGTAACAGTTCTGCAAGGCGATCACTGTCTTTCCCCAACTCCCGGGCCGCGTTATAAAAAAGCAGTTCAGTATTCATATTTCCGCCGGTACGCAGGGCTACAAGTTTAGCAATACATAATGAATCCACAGGTGTCCATGGCTCGGGCATATAATTAAAAAGCAAGAATTCCGGCGGCAGCTTTCTTCGGTGATTCTCTATATAGGTATTTACACCTTCGGCATAAGATTCCATAACAGAAACAGTTTCAGATGCATAATATTTTATATTTAATTCAGCGGCTCGGCGCAACCCTACAGAACGATTAAAAATATCACTGTCCAACATTCTTTTGCCGGCTATCTCTGCCAAACGTCCCGATGCATGCCGCCTTAACAATTCCATCTGAAAAAGCCGATCATTAGCATGGGCATAGCCCTGCGCAAAAAACAGGTCATTTTCATTGTCGGCATAAATGTGCATAAACCCAAAATCATCGTAATATATCTTAACAGGACTTTTTACTGCTGCCGATATTTCCCCGGCATAACAGGGCTTACCGCTTTTTTTACGGAATAACCATCTTAAATAATCTTTAATCCCCGGAGTTTTTTTATCCATTAAAGCCACAGCCTCTCCGACAAATTGTATTATATTTACTTTTATAGCTTTAAGTTAAATATTCTTTTTCTGCTTATATAACCGCTAATCCTGCTTTATCTCTATTCCAAGGGATGTTAACTCTGCCAAAAAATTATCGGGATCGTCTACAATCCTTTCCGCAGCATAAATACCACCGGGTTTGTCTTTCCAAACCCCTTTACCCAACCATTTTGCGGCCACATAACAGGGGAAAGAAGTTATTTCAGCTATATGGCCTACGTAACTGTAGGTGCGCTGCATAGGTTCACCCCGGGCAGAAAGCCCGGAAACATCAATGCGCCCCACTGATTTATTGTTGCCTGATGAAGCAAACCAGCCTTCAATGCGGTGAAATAAGCGGGCAGCAGTTTGCCGTCTTCTGTGATTGGCAGTTAAACGAAAAGATGATAGAAGCTTAAGCAGAATCACTATATAGGGAGGCTTTACGCCCCCGTGCAGGGTAACTTCAGACAAACCGGGTAGGTTTCGGGGCAGAGAAACCGATTCGGCATGGCCGGTGTAGAAAACAGGGTTCTTGCCAATTGGTTCCGGAAACTCGACCACTTTTTTACCATTTCCGGTCTTTACCCGTACTTCCTTGCCATCAATCCATTGCAGGGTAGTGCCGGTAAATATATGAAATAGGTGAGCCAGATTAGAAGGCCCTACAGCTTCGTCTGAACCGGCACACCAGTGAACGTTAATGCGCCGGGGAGTGGATAAAGACATGTATCCTTTTTTTGCCAATATCTGGGTTAATCCGGGGGAGTTGCCGAAGCCGGTAAGTATTTTTACACCCTTTTCACGGGCTTCTTCTTCATACTCCAAGATCTCAAGGTATGCATCGTAATCGTCACAGATAGAAATGTAATCACGCCCCGCTTCAAGAGCGGCTTTTACCATTAACTTTTCAAAATAATAGAAAGGACCTATGTAGCATATAGAAAAATCATGCTCTTTCATTAATTTAACCACTATATGGTGGTCTTTTGCGTTTACATAAGCAGCAGTAAATTTCGGACTTAGGGCAGCGGCTTTCTTTGCCCCTTGTTCGTTTAAATCAGCTATAGTAAGTGCTTTGATAGAATCATCTTCGGCAATTTTTGCAAGCAGCGGAACTGCCATATCAGCAGAACCACCCAGCAGTAATATTTTCACCACAAAACCCCCTTAGTAACGGTAGATAACTGCATCAACTTACAAACTAATGTGGATATTGCTCATCCGGGTTACAAATTAGATAATATCAATTATTCTTTTCTATTAGTGAAATTATAATTCCTTTTAAACACTGTTTCCCCCGTACAAAGGGTGGGAAAGTTCATCACGCTTGGTCAGCGTTTTTATTTGTAGCTTGTCTGAAAGATGTTCAAGCGGTTTCAATGGTGTGAGCCAACTACCCAGGGTCTTGCGCGGCAACAAACTTTCAAGGTCCGGGTAACGAGAAAACATTTCGTAAGAAGGCATACAAATCCTCCATTCTTTGCTGTCATATAATATTCTTAGGAAGAAACTCTTTCTTTTATTCGGAAAAGTTCTTCCAGGGAAGTCGTATCGGATATATCTGCGGCAAGATGCACAAAGCGGATTATTCCCTTCGGATCAATAATTAGATCTGCCGGCAACTGGCGTTCCTCTCCTTCGCGTCTCCCACGGCGATACCCTTCACGGATTGCCCTGGCCACCTGTAACATTACCCGCGGTCCGGCATATTGGGTCAGGCCGGCTTTGCCAATACCAAAGCGCTTAAAAATAACACCATTCGGATCCGGTACCGCGGTCATCCCGCCTGGCATTTGTCCTTCTAAAGTTTCCCGCAGAACATTCTCACCGGATTGGATAACAATAATAACCTCCACATCGTCGGGCAACCCTCTATTTTGGAATAAATCTCCTTGACCGGGTTTTGCCTTGTCCAGTGTCAAGCGATCCACATCCATGCGGCAAACAGGGCAACCAAGGTAACGCCGGAACAACAAAAATACCCATTTACCATGGAAATCACTCAAATTTTTTTGTTCCCCATCCAAGGTGACAAAGTCCAAATTGGGAACTGCCTTTCCCTGCCAGCCCAAATTTTTCATATTCCATAACCTCCTTTGAATCACGACAGACAATTACCCTACAAGCCCCTCTATCATTGCCTGGTATTCAAAAACTAACGCTCACTGCTAATAACCAGTAAAAACCCTATCACGAGAATACACATGGCAATAAATTTTTAATTCCTTAAAATATCACATAGACTGATCCCATCATCCCCAAATCTGGCAATCGAACTCAATCTCAATCTTACTTTTTACCTACAGGGCAAACCCGCTGACATTCTGCGCAGCTGAAATAATATCCCTCCAGCAACATCTGCAGGGCTGTGAAAAAGAAAAAATCTACCTTTAAGACATTTTTCAACGTTTGCCACATGGTATGGTCCAAAAACGGCCTGATATAATGATTTTTACATTTTGGCTGATCAAGGTAGAGTTCACGATGGGGATCTAGTGCTTTCACCGGGCAAGCTTCTACGCATCTGCCACAACCGGTGCATAAATCCGGAGGCAATTCCCGGATTTCAAAATCAAATTCAGCCGTGGTTAACAATGATCCAATCCGGACCCGAGGGCCATATTCCGGTGTAACCAAAAGATTGTTCCATCCCTTGACACCAACTCCCGCTGCAATTGCCGCCTGGCGGTGTGAGAATTCACCGGCAAAGCGATCGCCTTCCTTCTGTTTATATGCATCTGTCGGCATTGATGCCGGTGGAAAGTAGCTGAGATAATTATTCCTTTCCAAATACCTTCCTACTGCTGCTGCAGCATTTTGAATTCGGTCGTAAGCCACCTGTGAATCTTTGATAGCTCCTTTTGTGCCCCGAGGGCAGTCAAGGGAGCCCTGCAGAAGTGCCGCAGCAAAAACCACTACTGTTTTCGCCCCCGGAAGAAGATCTTCTGCCGGGCGGGGAGGATAACCCCATTGGATATCGTCAACCCTCGCAAACCCAACCAAGTCAATATCATGTAAGACAGCTATTTCCCTGATTGCTTCCGCAAAATTAGCCATCCTTAACCTCCTTTCATTTATCCTTATATCAACCTGAAGATAAATTTTCGCACCCTCCACGAACAACTTACCCTTCACATATAATTTATTTACTTCTTGTGCCTCCCTCCTTTCCTATAAATTTAGCAACCATAATTATCATGGCTATATCTTCTTTCTTAAAAATAATTTTAGTTAGCAAATCATTTCTTTAACAATCCTCAGTGCTTCATTACAGTCAACTCCATAAGCATCTGCGCCAATTTCTTGGGCAAAGCCGGGCGTAACAGCAGCCCCTCCTACCATCACTTTTACTTTTTGACGCAAATTTGCCTCTGAGAGGGCAAGGATGGTGTCTCCCATGTAATCCCGGGTAGTAGTCATCAAGCTTGACATCGCTATGATATCTACGTTCTGTTGGACAACTTCCACAAACTTTTCCGGAGCTACATCTACTCCCAGATCAATGACATTAAAACCCGCACCTTCCAGTACCATGCAAACCATGCCTTTCCCAATTTCATGTATATCCCCTTTTACCGTCCCTACCGCTATAGTTGCTTCTGCCTGTTCATTTTCCTCGAATAACATGGGACGGATTATATCCAGGCAAGCCTGCATTGCTCTGGCAGAAACGAGAACCTCCGGCACATAATACTCCCGCTCTTCAAATTTTTCTCCTACCACCTCCATAGCCGGTGTCAAGACTTCATCCATAAGTTCGCGGGGAGCAAGGCCTAAATCCAGGGCTTCCTGGGTAATACCGGGTGTTTCATGCATTTTGCCATCAATTATGGCCCTCTCCAGGTCTTTCTTAATGGATTCTGTATTATCCATACATATCACCTCATTTTCGTAGCTTAACAACAAGATATTTGGCCTTTAACGGAATGATCTTACCGTTTCTACATAGGCCTTTATATTATCCAGAGGAGTCAGAGGCGGAAGCTCGCAGCCCGGGCAGGGCAAATAGTTGGGATAATTACGCATCTGAAAAAGCTGCTCCCTGGTCTTGGCTGCCACGCCATCCCCGTCCATCTCCAGGAAAACTTCTACCGGATCCAGGTTGCCGGCAACAATTACATCAGCGGGAGCTCTTTTTAAAGCATCATCCATATCCACGGGACTATCAAGGCTTATAGAATAAGCGCCCGTATCACACATTTCTTCTATCAAGTGAGAAGCGTCTCCGCATATATGTAAGGCCACCGGGCGATTCAATTGCTCTACTATTCTTTTTATATAACGGCCGCTAAAACGCCGGAAAGCTTTGGGAGACAAGACTGAGGCAATGGCATCCGCAATAACGATGACTTCGGCCCCTTCCTTTTCAAAAGCTTTAAGGTAGGCCAGGCTTACTTCCAGGCAATATTCCAGTATTTCATCAAGAAACCCCGGATCTTCAATGGTGGCTATAGCTGCTTCTTCCGTCCCCATTAGTTGGGAAGCCAGAGCATAAGGGCCAATGCACCCAGCGCCAGTGGGAAGGGTGAATCTGCGTGATAAATGCCTTACGCATTCAAGGAAAACAGGCATCCTGCCATGCCGGTATGGATCCGGCACCTTTTTTGAACGTAAATCCGCAGCTTGCCGTATCGGACTTGAAATTACGTAAGGCTGGGAATCTTCCGGCATCTCAATTTCACAACCGCAGGCCTCGGCTTCAACCGTTACATCAGAGATAATAAAGTCGGCATCAAGTTTCCAGGTAACAACGGCTTTTTCTATTGTCCGAAACATGGTGTATCCATCCTGCAAGTTCTCTTTAAGAGTTGTGCCCGTGAGCTGGGTAGCAGGTGCTCCCAGCGATATAGCAATGGCTCTTCTTCCTGCCAGGCCCGCCATACTGGCAACATGTTTTCTGTTCACCTTCCCCACCACCCAAGGCAAAATTCTTCCAATGGGCCTATGCATAGGCCTGAGCGTCCGGCTCCGGCCAACAGCCGTCAATACATCAAGAGGTGCCGGCAATCTTTCTCGGATCATGAAAATGCCTCCTTTCTTTTACCTTAGTACTGCAGGCTTGATTCCAGAAAAGTTCTTATATTTTTTTCCGGAGTCCTCGGGGGCAAATCGCATCCCGTGGCCAATATAAAATTGGGAACCCCTTCCATCTTTCGCAACAAGTTGTTGCAGGTATTTCTTACTTCCTCTGCATTTTTTTCCAGCATGACCTCCACTGTAGCAATATTTCCTATAACCACATGTTTTTTACCCATCTTAAGCGCGGCCTCTTTCAGATCCACAGGGGAATCCAGGCTGAAACCATCAACCCCGGAGCCGGGCATCTCATCGAGCAGGTGGGTGGCATCGCCGCAGATATGTAATACCGGAAAAGCCCCGGAGTTTCTGATTACATCGGACAACTTGGCAAGCAAGGGATTAACATATACGGCAAAGTGATACGGGGAAAGAATTACCGGCGTGGGCTCCAGGATCATCACCAGGTCCACTCTTTTAGCCAGAGCAGCAGCATAAAGCGATACCACCTCGCTGGTAAATTCCAGAATTTCCCGAATAAAATCAACATCTAATATGATCCGGACAGCCAGTTCCTCCGTTCCAACTAGTTCTGCAGCCAGGGTAAAGGGGCCTATTACGTAAGCACCGACCAGAGAGTTAGTTATTTCCTTCATTTTCTTGGCCAACTCAATAAAAAGGGGTATTCTTCCCCTACTCAAAAGGTCTCTTCCCTTAAGTTCGGCTATATCCCCTGAAGAAATTACGGGATGCTCAGCCACCGCGGGCACCCCTTCCAGATACATAATGGGTAAACCCAGCGCTTCAGCCTCCAGGGTCAGGTCCATAATTGGAAACAGGATATCCGGAGAAAAAACATCTTCCAGGGCTTTCAAAGCCTGGAAGTGTAATTCTACATTTTCAAGGCAAAGCTCCGGCTGCTTTCCTGATAGCCTTGCTCCTACAGAACCCATAAGAGGTACTGCCATCCTCTTGTTTTGTTCGGTTACATAACTAAATAAGCTCACCAGGGTATATCCTCCCTGCTAACAGGCGAATAAAACAGATTAGTATTTGCTTCTTAATAGTGATAATATACTAAAATCAAAAATAGTAGGCCGACTTAATACTGAATAGTTTGAGGCAAGCTTTAGCAGATAAAAATCATCCAATATTTAGGTGATCTATTAGATAAGAGGTGCTTTTTGTTTGTATGTTATTTTCTATTGTAGAAGATTATTTCCTGCAAAAATCAAAAGATTTAAAAAAATAAACCTTATGCAATCCCAAAGAGATAAATATCAGGTTTTTTTCGAAAGCTACATGTAATCGCTGCTTTAGAGGAATACACTACTATAAACATAAGAAGACAGTACAATAAACTAATTATTTAGTTGATCTTTATCATCTAATTATCTAAAACGAAACGCGCTCTGCTTATATTCCCAAAGCATTTCACTTATCCTACATATTTTCCAGAAAATGCACGATGCCGGCGACCTTTTTCACATCCAAGACAAAACATACTCCCGTGCCGGGTTTGTTAAGGTTGCCGGCCTTAATAATAGCCGAAAGCACCCGGTCGGTGATCTCTTCAGGAACCAGGGTCAACAAGATGTCTTTTTCCGGCTCTATGGGAATACCCATCAACTTTTTGCCTTCATGAATGCCCACTCCCCGGCCGGATATAACTGTCCCCCCTTCTGCACCGGCCTCCTTGGAAGCCTCGATAATGCCTTCTACGCACCTTTTGCGTACAACCGTGACAATCAAATCATGAGTTTCTGAAGCTGTTTCCGCCATACTGGCAACCCCCTTTAGACTCCTTCTTTTTCTTCCCCGAAAAACATTCCCAGGACCATGATGACCAAAATAGGTACCATGGCTACCAGGGCAATTATACCAAATCCGTCCAACACGGCGTCTCTACCCGGAATCACTCTGGCCGCGCCTAAAGCAATGGCTACCACAAAAGTTGTGACCATGGGGCCCGTGGCAACACCACCGGCATCAAAAGCAATGGAAATAAAATTGCCCGGAGAAAATTTCAGCATCCCCAGTACAATAATATAACCGGGCACCAGAAGATACTGGATGGGGAAGCCGAATATAATTCGTCCCATCCCCAGGGCAATAGCCAGCCCAACAGCCAGAGCCATAAAAACAATTACAAGTTTATCCGGGATAGACCCGCTGGAAGTTTTATCAATTTCATAACCCAGAACTCTTACCGCCGGTTCGGCCAGGGTAACCATAAACCCAAACATAAAGCCCAGCGGAATGAGAATCCATCGGGCATTTAACTGCCCCATTATTTCACCCATTTCGTTGCCTGCCGGTAAAAAGCCGTAATCCACCCCAAAAAGAAAAAGAGTCAACCCCACAAAACTGATCAGTACCCCTTTTAATACATTGAAAATATACTGGCGAGGAAGTTTGAGATACAATACCTGAAAGAGTATAAAAAAAATGAGGATGGGAAGAAGGGTTATAATTGATTCTCCCAGAGTATTTATCAGTTCAATAACAAATTCTTTAAGGGCATTCATTTACTGGAACACCCCCAGCAGCATGAGGGCTAAAATAGGGCCCATGGAAGCCATGCCCACCAGTCCGAAACCTTCTTGCACCGTTGTTTTTCCTCCCAGGACAGAAGTTACCCCCACACCCAGAGAAAGGATGACCGGCACGGTAACCGGACCCGTTGTGGCACCACTGGCGTCAAAAGCAATGGGCACGTAATCCGGTGCAGTAAAGAAGGAAAGAACCAATATGAGGGTATAGCCTCCCGCAAAAAGGTAAAGCAGGGGCACCTGCAATACTATCCTTAAAACGGCCAGAGCTATGAACACTCCTATACCCAAAGCAGTGAATAAAACCAGCGTATTACTCTCCACAGAACCTTTAGAAGCTATTTCTATATAACTTGCCAGCACCCGCACCGGCGGTTCAGCCATTGTAGCGGTAAAACCCAAAAAAAACGCCCAAAAAAGGATGAGGGCAATAGAACCAATCTGGGGCAACTCCGAGCCGATAGCCTCTCCCATGGGAATTATGGAAATTTTCAGGCCCACTAGAAATAGGGTTAATCCCGCCGTAACCAGGACCGCACCCAGCAAAAACCTGCCTACCAACGCTATGGGCATGCCCAGTATGGTAAACTGCAGTATCAAGACTAAAAGGGCAACGGGAAGCACTGCTTTGAAAATTTGCCAGGAAGTTTCTTTCAAATCGTCCTGCATCAGTTACTCATTCCCCCCACCTCAAAAAATTGACCTTCTCCTGAATAACAACCCTGGTTGTTGGTCTTTTCTTTACTATATTGTAGATACTTGATAAAGCGCTTTTTTGAATAATTGTATGTTTATTTATAATACATTCCCATAATTATAAATTATTTATGGGAGCCTATTACAGACAAATACGTTCTCTATATTTTCTTTATATTTTCTTTACAGTGATAAATTATACCATAAACAAAATAAGCAAACCACTGCAAAGAAACAGATGTAGCCCATTTTTCAGGCTCACAATTCTTCTAGTTTGTTAACATTTTTCACCTTTCCGCCACACACCAAATTAGATAATTCATGCTGCATACACATAGCTGACCTGCTATTTTTTCCCCAAAAAAACGAGGCCGAAAATGACCTCACCCTTAGTTTACGCCTGTTTTCTGTTACTTTATTATTTAGATTAGTTTTCCGGTTTTATAAATAATCCCCGCTTTCAAATGCGGGGGTTTCCCGGTCATTAAGATTTTATAAAGTATTAAGCAGCCTCACGCAAGACATATAAAGCTTGCTGGGAATCTCTGGAAGGCGTTTCGCCGTAAACATTCCGAGAATAAACAAAAGACACCGTCAACACCCGTTCAAGGGGTCCGTCGGGGCATTGCCACTCCCAGCCATGCTGAATACCGATCTCGTAGAATTCAGATACAAACTCATCTGTAATAAAACAACTTGTCATACGAGAATAATTTTTATTAAAAACCCAACCGTTATAAACATCCTCTGAATTCGGACCACAATCGGGGGGCATGGGATCAAACATCAGGGGGGTGTGCTCCCACATTTTTATAGCATGATCACTATAAGTTGCTGAATTCAAATTTTCATGTGGCTCGCCGAAATCAAATCTGTAATCGCCGGCTATTACCACATTGCCTTGTATGCTGATAGTACCCCGGGAATAATTACCGTCCCCGTCTTTAAACTGGGCGCCGGGGAAGTTTATCCTGCTTATCATGGGCGGTGGTTCAGAGGCAGGTTTGATCAGGAATTTTTCAAAGTCCTGCACGGTATTTGCCCCTAATGACTCCGGCATGCCTCCATCGTTATGATTATAAAAGTATGTTAAATTGTCATTGTCAAAAGTATTTATTTCATAAAATATTATTTCATCCGGATTTTCTATGGTTTCCTCTTTATGGTAATAAGAGTCATGCGGATAATCGGGGATAAATACCCGCTCACCATCTCCATCGTTATATAATGCTTCGCCCAACGCTTCATTTTGTGCCACCTCAGCTTCAAAATCAAATTCATTCTCTTTTAGCCCTTCCGGCAATTCTACCAAAAACTTTTCTGTGGGAAACTGGCTTATGAGCCCCACAACATAGCGTAGGATCAGGATTGCATCGCCAATATTTATACTGCTATCCTGATCGCTAACTTTGGCATTAATCAATTGTTCTTCTGATAACTCTATTAATCCCACAATATAACGAAGCACTAAAATGACATCGCTAATCGTTATACTGTTATTCAAATTAACATCGCCATATTTAGGGCATATGACTGTAACACTGCCCGGTAATAAAGTTAAGGTTAATTCATTGCCATTCTCCATGGTTAATTTGTTATCCTCTCCATAGAACCCTACATTGCTAACTTCTTCATAATCACCGAGGACTTCAAAAGTTATACTAAATAAAGTGCCCGAAAAGCTTTTGTTTGTGGAATAATCAGCCATAATCGAAATAATATTTTCACCGTTTATAGTATTATGAGGATCTGCAAAAAAACAACCACCAAATTCTCCTTCTTGAACTATTCTCGGGATTAAAACACTTTCATCATAAAAAACATCAAACTGGAATCCATTAAAAAATTCTTCCGTAACAGAAGCATTTAATGTAACCATTCTAGCCGGAGCAGAAATTTTGTTTTCAATACTAACGGTGGTATCGGCTGCTACCTCTGCGGACAACATCAGGCTGAAGATTATAAAAGTCACACATAAGGTAAATGGAAAAAATATCTTTTCCATTCAATTACCCCCTCCTTCACCTTTTTAGGCTTATTTAAACACTTAATATTATAGGTATAAAATAAGCTAAAACAAGAATTAGTAGGTCAACATTTAACCCCACAGCAAAAATTCCCCGGTAATTACCAGTCAGTTCGGATTAAATGAAGCAGATTTTTCTAAGAAGGAAGAAGGTAATTTTTGTTTATGTTGTAACAAGGCTTTTTACAATTTTATTATAGCACAGCAAAAGAAAAAGTATATATATTTTTCGGTTTGAGAACAAGCCGATAAAGGTGCTAAAAGGAACCGTCCCTATCGACACCCGGGGTGCCAAAGGGGACGGTTCCTTTTGACACCTCTGAAAAAGTTATCGGCTTACTTCTACTCTGTTAGATAGTCTTTCAATAACGGTTTGAACATAGGAATCATCATTTATTTTTAATTCTATGGCTCCCCATTGGCAAGCTTCCACACATCTGCCGCATGCCATGCAGGTATCCAGTATTTGGGCCTTATTATTTATTATCTCAATGCCGCCGAAAACACACACATCATCACAATTACCACATCCCACACAATCATCGGAAACAGTTATTTCTACCCCGGGTAATTTTACAAACCATTTTGTCATGTACGGCGATAAGTGAGGGA
>PUKQ01000019.1 GCA_003550565.1 Syntrophomonadaceae bacterium | reverse complement strand
GTGTTTAAGTGATTCCCAAAATGTTTTTAGATCATTTCCCACCGGTGATATAACCCCCATGCCGGTAACCACAACTCTTCTTTTCACATTTCCACCTCGCAAAATTTCTATCCGGGTTTGTGTAATATGTAATTTCCGCTAATCAATTAGATATCAAATAATATACTTGATGTGGGCGGGAGAATTACAAGCCTAAACCCGGATATATTTATAGCTTTATACTTTAATCAGGCTTTAAGCCTTACGATTTAGATTGGATATGATTAACAACATCACCAACGGATTTTATTTCCTCTATTTCTTCATCACTAATCTCTATATTAAATTCCTCTTCCAGCGCCATCACAAGTTCAACTAAATCCAGTGAATCTGCATCCATTTCTTCAAAAGTAGTATCTTCATTTATATTTTCCAGCTCTATTTCCAGCTGTTCAGAAATAATATTTTTAACCTTTTCCAATACATCCATTAAGCTTTCACCTCCTTTGTATGATTTTAGAGCGTAAGACCCCCATCAACTGCTATAACTTGACCGGTTATGTAATCTCCGGCAGCTACTAAAAACAAAACTGCCGCGGCTACTTCTTCGGGAGTGCCAAAGCGCCCAAGGGAAATCCTTTGCAGAGATTCTTCTTTAACTTTTTCATCAAGCTTTTCAGTCATCTCTGTGTCAATTAATCCCGGAGCAACGGCATTAACAGTAATTCCACGAGAACCGATCTCCTTCGAGAGTGATTTCGTAAAACCAATAACCCCCGCTTTAGCAGAAGCATAATTTGCCTGGCCGCTGTTTCCATATATACCTGCAATTGAAGAGATATTAACTATTCGCCCTCCTTTTTGTTTTAAAAATGGACGCATTACCGCCTGACAGCAATTGAAAACTCCATCAAGGTTAGTTCGCATCACCTCTTCCCATTCTTCAGTTTTCATGCGCGCTACAATATTATCTTTATTTACACCTGCATTATTAATTAGTATATCAATTCTTCCCAGATGGTCAACAGTTTCTTTGACAATTAGGTTACAATCTTCGCGATTGGCTACACTGCCCTGAACAACCAAGCCCTTCCTGCCTAAATCCTTAATCTGCTGTAATAACTCTTCTGCCGCCTGCTTGTTTTGATTATAATTTATAGCTACATCAGCACCTGCATTTGCCAGCGCCCAGACAATGGCTTTGCCAATCCCCCGGCATCCACCGGTAACCAGGGCTACCTGTCCCTTTAAATCATACATTTCTAATCCTCCTTTCCAAGCTTTTCTTCTAACTTATGTAAAGAATCAAGACTTCCTATGGAATAAGGGAGCACTTCCCTTGATATTTTCTTCATAAATCCCGTCAACACCCTGCCCGGCCCAACTTCAATAAAAACCTCCAAACCATTATTAATCATTTTATTGATGGAATCTTCCCATTTCACCGCACTACTAACTTGTTTAACCAAAGATTCTTCTATTTGCTTCGGTTTACTGATATATTGAGCGGAAACGTTAGTTACCAGGGGGACTTTTGCTTCCCGGATATTAACTTTTTCTAATTCTCTGGACAATTTTTCCTGCACAGGTTCCATAAGCTTGCAATGGAAAGGGGCACTAACATTAAGCTCAATTATTTTTTGGGCCCCATTTTCTCGAGCTAATTCCATGGCCCGGCTAACTGCCTTTTTTTCTCCGGAGATAACAATTTGGCCGGGACAATTATAATTTGCCGGCTGAACTAATCCATAATCAGAAGCTTCCCGGCATATACTTTCTACCAAGTCTCGCTTCATCCCCATCAAAGCAGCCATTGCTCCTTTTTTAGAAGAAACCGCTTCCTGCATATACCTGCCTCTTTTTTGCACCAATGGCAACGCATCTTCCAAAGATAATGCTTCTGCGGCAACTAAAGCACTATATTCGCCCAAACTAAGTCCGGCAACTGCTTTGGGGAATAACCCTTTTTCTTTTAAAACTTCGAAAATTGCTATACTGGTTAATAATACTGCCGGTTGGGTTATTTCTGTTTTGACAAGATCTTCTTCACTACCTTCAAAAATTAATTTAGAAATAGGCATATTAAGTGTTTCATCACCTTTTTGAAAAACCTCGCGCGCACCCGGAAAATTATCATAAAAATCTTTCCCCATGCCTATGTACTGGGCACCCTGCCCGGGGAAAAGAACAGCTATATTATCCATTTTTATACCCCCTCCTTTACCCCATGCTTAGATCAATCTTTTTATTACCACTCCAGGAGAACTCCACCGCATGTTAATCCTGCACCAAATGCCACCATTGCAATTAAGTCTCCCCGTTCTATATGTCCTTCTCGGACATTCTCATGCAGTAACACAGGTATAGAAGCCGCCGACATATTTCCAAAGCGTTCTATGTTAACAGGCAACTTATGGGGAGATATATTCAGCTTTTTTCTTGCTGCTTCAATTATACGGTGATTAGCCTGGTGTAAAAACAAAAGATGTAATTGATCAATACTCAATCCTGATTTATTAAGTAATATATTTATAGTTTCCACAACTATATTAACAGCAAACTTAAATACTTCATTGCCGTTCATTTTTACAAAATGAAGCTTATTTTTAACCGTATTTTCATTTGCGGGCATATAAGATCCTCCCGCGGGCACCATTAAATGTTCAGCTCCTTCTCCATCAGCCATCAAACTAACTGACAAAACACCTTTTGCATCATTAGAGGGTTGCAGCACCACGGCGCCTGCACCATCCCCAAAAAGCACACAAGTGCTCCTATCTTCCCAATTTGTTATCCTGCTCAAGATGTCTACTCCAATAACCAGTATATTTTTATAAGTACAGTTTTCAATAAATTGCTGGCCGATGACTAACCCATAAACAAAACCACTGCAACCTGCATTAATATCAAAAGCGGGACAACCAAAAGCATTTAATTTGGATTGAACAATGCAAGCAGTGGCAGGAACAAGGTGATCGGGGGTAGCCGTAGCAACTATAATTAGATCAATTTCATGCGGTTTTAAATCTGCATTATCCAAAGCTTCACGGGCAGAAACTACTGCCAGATCAGAAGCACTCCATTGCTCATCAAGGATCCTTCTTTCTTTTATCCCCGTACGGCTGACGATCCAATCATCGCTTGTATCTACCATCTTTTCCAATGTCATGTTTGTGAGCCGTTTTCCCGGCAACGCCATGCCCGTGGAAGAAATACGCACATTAAGGTGTTCACCCATTCTTATTAAAACCTTCCCTTGAACAATTTGTTTCTTTCAGCGTTTTCTCAATTTCTTTGTTCACTTGATTTTTTACTAACAGAAAAGTTTGCCTGGTTAAAGCCATTTTTATTGCTTTGGCCTGTGATGACCCATGGCACTTAATACAAATACCTTTAACACCAATTAAAGGTGCACCTCCATATTCGGAAGCATCCATCTTGTCACGAAAAGAAAGGAATGAATTAGAAAGCAAAGCAGCGCCCATTTTGTTAATCCAACTGCTTGTAAACTCATTCTTGAGGGAATCCAAAATTCCTGCAGACAAACCCTCGATGGTTTTTAAAAAAACATTTCCCACAAAACCATCGCAAATTACGACCTCGGCTTTTCCATCAAAAACCCTGTTACCTTCTATATTTCCGGAAAATGAAGCCACTTTATTTTTAAAAAGGCTAAAAGTTTTTTTTGCCTGGTCATTGCCCTTGTTGTCTTCAGAACCAATATTTAACAGAGCTACCCTGGGTTGTTGATATTTCAATACCTGCCGGGCATAAAGGGTTCCCATTAAAGCATATTGAACCATCTGTTCAGGGCGGGCGTCCATGTTAGCTCCCACGTCTAAAACAACTACCCCTTTATTACTAAAAGTAGGTAATACAGTAAGCAGTGCAGGACGTGAAACCCCGGGAATCCTTCCTAAAAAAAGAAGCCCACCTGCCATCAGTGCGCCTGTATTACCCGCGCTTAAAATCGCGTCGGCTTTTCCCTCCCTGACCATTTTCTGTGCCATGACCATGGAAGAATTAATTTTTCTTCGCATGGAATAACCGGGATCGTCATTCGCGGAAATGACTTCGGCAGCAGCCACAATATCTAATCTTTCATCATCTGACTGTAAAGAATTAAGGCATTCTCTGATTTTTGGTTCCTGCCCCACCAAATATATAAAAAGATCAGGACTCTCTGCCAGAGCTTCTACCGCGCCCTTAATAATTTCATAAGGAGCATGATCTCCACCCATGGCATCCACGGCCACTTTTATCAAAATTGAATGCCTCCCAGGTTTAAAATAATAATTCCGCCTGTTTCTTTCGTTCTTTAAAACAGGCGGAGTCTTTCAAAATACTTAGCTCTCAATTTTAACAACATTGCGGTCTTTGTAAAATCCACACTTCATGCAAACCCGGTGAGGCAATTTATATTCAAGACAACGAGGACACTCAACCAAATGCATACTTTTCATTTTCCAGTGCGCCCGTCTTTTATTACGCCGGGATTTTGATGTTTTTCTCTTGGGAACGGCCATAGCTAATTCCTCCTATTCTTTGTCTTTTAATTGCGCTTTAAGTTCACTTAAAACCGCCAGCCTGGGATCAATAACCTCATTTTTACAATCGCATTGATGGTAATTAAGAATGACGCCGCAACCCGAACAAATACCCAGACACTCATCATCACATAAGGGTTTTAAGTCCTGAGAGACTACAAAAATTTGCCGGAAAAACTCGGTTAAATCTACAATATCCCCTTCCACAAAGTATTTTTCTTCGGTTTCACCTGTTAAAATGTTTTCTTCCTCATTTACTATATGCCTCAATTCCTCTTTAAAAATACCGGTAGCATTTTTTTGATACAATTCCAGGCATCGGCTGCAACTTTGAGTGTACACTGCTTCTATCGCTCCCGATAAAAAAACGGTAGAATCACTGTAATAAGTTTCCATGTTTATGTACACCTTATTATCAAGATCTTTATAATCCAGAGGCATGATTAACCAGCCTAATTCCCCTAACTTTTCCTTAAAATCATAATAAAAAATTGTCAAGGGTCTTTTTTTTAATTCCCCAAGGCGCAAAAACACTCCAACCCCTCCCCTGCCAAAAACTAATGCAATTATATAAACCTTTATTTTCTTTGTCAAGAAATAGTAAACCTCCACCTTAAAGTTGTCTATTAAGCAATTTTGATTTATTATTAAAAAAGATACAAATATCCGAAGATAATTCTAATAAAGGGGGAATAACTATGTACGGCATCATACTTGCCGGTGGTAGTGGAACCAGGCTTTGGCCTTTAAGCAGGGAACTATACCCTAAATATCATTTGCAGGTGGGCTCTTCTCAGAAGGGAAGTTTATTTGAACAAACAGTATCACGCCTAAATACTGTAATCCCGGAAAATAAAATCATTGTTATCACTCATGAAAGCCAAAAAAATGATCTCCAAACAGTGCTGAACCGCAATAATCTTTCACGGGTAACTGTGTTGGGAGAGCCTGAAGCAAAAAATACAGCTGCGGCAATAGCCCTGGCAGCCTGGTATTTAAATTCAAAAGACCCCGATTCCATTATGACAGTCCTTCCTTCCGATCATTTTGTGGAACCGGAAGAAAAATTTAAAGAACTTCTGGAAAAATCCCGGGAGTCTGCCGAAAACTACGGGTTGGTTACTTTTGGTATACGGCCCGATTCCCCGGAAACCGGTTACGGTTACATTTATTGCGGTGAAAACCTTAATAATTGGACCAATAAGGTAGAAAAATTCATAGAAAAACCTGATCTGGAAACCGCCCGTGAATTCATCCAGGATAGCCGTTATTTGTGGAACAGTGGTATGTTCACTTTTAAAATATCCACTCTTATAAAAGAATTTCGCCGCTACCTTCCCCAAACGGCAGAAAATATGGACAAGGCAGACTTTAGTAATTTTAGCAACATCAGGGAAATATATCATGAATTAGAATCTATTTCTATTGATTATGGCATTATGGAAAAAGCCACCGGAGTTGCCGTTATACCTGCAGAAATTAAATGGAGCGATGTAGGCAGTTGGGAATCTTATTATCAAATGTGCCCTCATGATGAAAACAATAATTACCTGCAGGGCAACGTAGTGGATATAGGAAGTTCTAATTCCCTTATCATTTCCACTTCTCGGCTTATTGGTACTGCTGGTTTAGAAAACCTAGCCGTAGTTGAGACTGCCGATGCTCTTCTGGTCTGTCCGCGTGAAAAAGCACAGGATGTGAAAAAAATCAGCGAAAAACTCAAGGAAATAGAAGCTGAAGAAGCCAGTGTCCATCGGACTGTTTATCGGCCCTGGGGAAGCTTTACAAACCTTACCGAAGGAAAAAACTACAAAGTAAAGGTAATTGAAGTATTGCCGGGGCAACGATTAAGCCTTCAACGCCACAAATATCGTGCGGAAAACTGGATAGTTGCCCGGGGAAAAGCCTGTGTTACCCTTGATGATAATATCTACAATCTTGAAGTGGGGCAAAACATTCAAATACCCGTAGGAAGCCTCCACCGCTTAGAAAACAAAGGTGAAGACATCGTCCAAATAATTGAAGTGCAAAATGGCACTTACCTGGGTGAAGATGATATTGAAAGAGTATCAGATGATTACGATCGTGTTGATGCAAAAAAAAGTCAGGACGACAAAACAACCAAAAGCTCAGAAACAGAAGAATACCTGCAAAAATATTATCAATGGCTTAATCACCCCCAGTTGGATGAAGAAACCAAAGAAGAGCTCAAGGCAATAGCTGACGATGAAGAAGAAATAAAAAAACGTTTTGCGGGAGAACTTGAATTTGGTACAGGGGGCTTAAGAGGAATCATAGCAGCAGGGAGTAGTCGTATGAACCGTTTTGTGGCACAACGGGCAACACAAGGCCTGGCAAATTATCTCCACGATACATACAGCAGAGAACTCCATAAGGGGGTAGTTATTGCTTATGACTCCCGGCGCTATTCCGGGGAATTTGCCGAAAGCACTGCTCTAGTGTTGGCAGCCAATGGCATCACCGCTTACCTGTTTGAAAATATGCGCCCCACCCCTGTTCTATCTTTCGCTATAAGAAAATTAGGGTGTTTGGCCGGGGTAGTTATTACTGCCAGCCACAACCCTCCTCAATACAATGGTTATAAAGTATACACCCGCGACGGGGGGCAAGCCGTTCCTGAAGTAACTACAAAAATTACAGATTACATCAATAATGTAGAAATTATAAACGATGTTAAGTTTATAAACAAAGAAGAAGCAATTAAAAAAGAATTGCTCCAAATCATTGGAGAAGAAATTGACCGGGATTACCTCGATAATGTCAAATCTCTTTGTGAACATAAAGGCAAAAAAGACCTTAAAATCGTTTATACACCTCTGCATGGAACCGGTTACTCGCTTATTCCCCGCTTGTTAAAAGAACTGGAATATGAGAATGTTTTTTTGGTTAAGGAACAATCAGAGCCGGATTCTGAGTTTCCCACAGTTAAAACACCTAATCCCGAAGAAAGAGAAGCATTATCCATGGCCATAGAACACGCTCAACGCAAAAATGCTCATATTGCCCTGGCCACTGACCCCGATGGAGACCGTGTAGGTTGCGCAGTTCGGGGTATGAAGGGAAATTATGTGCTGCTAAACGGCAATCAAATAGGAGCTTTACTGGTCAATTACTTGCTTTCCAGGCTGCAAGCAAATGGCAACTTGTCATCTAATGGAGTGGTTATTAAAACCATAGTCACCGGGAACCTGGGCAAAGCAATTGCAGAATTTTATGGAGTAGAAACTCAAGAAACTTTAACCGGTTTTAAATTTATCGGTGAAAAAATTGAGGGATTCCAGAGAGAAAACAAGAAACAATTTATATTTGGTTACGAAGAAAGTTTCGGTTACCTTGCAGGCACTTTTGTTAGAGATAAAGATGCCTTAATCGCCACGGCATTGATAGTAGAAATGGCTGCTTATTACCATGAACAAAATCTTACTTTGCTTGATGTATTGGAAGATCTTTACCAAAAATTCGGCTACTATAACGAAGAATTAGAATCAATAGAGCTCACTGAAAGTTCTGCTGCAGAAAAGATCATCGAAAACCTGGCTGCCCAAAATATTAAGCAGATTGGCGGCATAGAAATAGCAGAAAAGAGAAACTATATATCCGGCATTGCCGTAAATCCACATACCCTTGAAGAAAGAAAAATGGACTTTCCTCAAACCAGCGCCATATTTTTTGCTTTGAGGGATAATTCCTGGTTTTGCGTGCGTCCTTCGGGAACAGAACCCAAATTCAAAATTTATTACTCTACTATTGGCCAAACCAATAAAGAAGCTCAAGAAAAGATGGAATCACTGAAAAAAGAAGTCCAGAACTTGCTGCAAACTTAGAAAAAGACGGAAGCTATATGTAGGAAGTATTTCTACCGAACATTAGCACTACTGAGAAACATTTAAAGGCAGGGGGATAAAGGCAGGGGGACGGTTCTTTTGCCTGCAGGGGTAGAAGGTAAGTAGACGGTTTGACCATCCCATAGTGAAG
>PUKQ01000021.1 GCA_003550565.1 Syntrophomonadaceae bacterium | reverse complement strand
GTTTTTCCAAGCTTTGAAGCTATTGCATGATGATATTCATGTGCCAATATATACCTGAAGTAATCCACCCATTCGTCAAACTCTTGGTCTCTATTAGTCAATTTTATTAATCTTCTATTCAGTATAATCTCATGATTAGGTATGTCGTACTGACCTGCGTCATGGTTCATATACTCACTCTCTTTTGAAGTGACCAAGAGGTCTTCTATCAAATCTTTTGTATTGGTCAAGTATGCTAACTCATCTAGGGTCTCTTGTATCTCACTCCTAGCAATACCACTTATGTCTCTTTCTATTTCCATGTAATCTACCTACTTCTTCTTTGGTATGGGTGGATAAGGACTCAAAATGTAACCTGCACCCCAACCACCTAGTGTGGCTATTATGTCCACTATTATATTAGGGAGTTTTTCCTTTCCAAAACTCTCTTTGTATAGTATTTGTTCTGCTATCGGATACACAAACACATTTTCAAATATTTCCCAACCGATAGTAATCCCGGTGGCATAAGGAAAACGTATCTTTGCATATCCCATACCAAAACCAGCACCAATGTGTAAGAACGTCCAAGTATCTACAGGGTCTCTGCCCTGTTCGAAGCCTAAACTTTCGTTCAGCTCTCTCTTCCATGTTAAGAATTGCTCAAACAATCATAAGCCTCCTGTTTACCACTTACGTTTGTACCTACCGTCTTCCATACCTGCATAGAACCCTTCCCAATACGATTCGAGCAACTCTTCCATCTTTTCGTGTATGGCATACTCTTCATCAGGCTCTAAATCGTCAGGTATCGTCCTGTACGTTCCAACACCCATAGGGTCAATATATCCTGCTAACTCTCTCAAGTCGGGTAGAAGATGGTTTGCAAAGTATGCACTCTGAGGATAAGTAAACCTAGCATCAGAATAATGTCTATCGAGCAAATCTACATCAACATCCCCCAAAAATTCTTCGGCTAACTGTTTTCCTAGCTCCGTCCCCTCTCTGTATCCCATATCAAATGACTCTTCCAAGGACTCTTTAAAATCATCATTAGGATTAGAACGTCCTGATGGATTTCCTCTGTCGTTACTTCTTAACGGTACTCTCTCTCCTTTTAGCTCCTCTATACTTACCAAGTCTTTTAGCTCCTCTATACTTAGGTATCTCGCAAGGTCTCTGAACTCCTTATCCTCTAACCTCAGCCTAATCTCTTCTCTTATCTCAGCTTCATCTATGCGTCTCATCAGCTCTTCCTCCAATGCCTTTGGTGTCATCTCCAAACCTCTCTTATCAAATTCATCGTAAACCAATAAAGCGGTTCTTTCTCCCACACTTTCACCTACACCTTTGCCTATCATGTCTCCTACCATTACTCCTGCGGAAGCTCCTGCTTTGGCTCCTACGGGTAGTCCTAGTCCTTTCGTAACAATACCAGCTAGAGCTCCTCCTGCGAGTATTCCTGCTTGTATACCTGCGGTTCTACCTATCTGTCGACCCGTCTCTCTACCCTTCTGTGCAACCTCTTCTCTGGTCAAAGGTTCATCATAACTAACAGGGATGTCCTTTTTCTTCTCCTTCTCTTCTTCCCTAGCCTTTTTCATCTGCTTACGGGCTATTTCCATCTCCTCTTCTCCCATATCGAACTCTTTGTACATATCTGACATTATATCATTCATCATCTTCACCTTCTTTCTTTTCTAATACTTCCAAACCCAATATTCTACTATTGCTAGCTTCGGTCACGGTATGGATTATCTTTTCTTTCTCACCTTCTTCATCAGTGAGATACTTAATCAGTATTACCACTGTAATTATGGAAGCTACTATCGTTGCTGTAGTGTTATCTCCCGATTGTAACGTTGTAACAAAAAGAGGCACCAGCACTACTGCAATAACCCATAATAATGCGTTTTCTTTGATAAGCTCTTTTCTAAGCTTGTCCATATTACCACAATCTATCTTATAAATTCCGTACTATATATCGTTTTCCCTGTTTGCTTCCGCTTGCCTTTTAAGTAATTCTTTGAGTATCCTCATCTCTACATCAGTTAAATTCTTAATTACTAACCTATATGCTTCTTCGTTCTCGTCCCCATCCAGCAACTTCTTCAAATGCCTTTTTTGTGCAGTAGATAACCTATCTTGTATTATGTGTATAAGAGTAGCCATTGCACCGTCTTTGCCGTATCTTGCATAATTAAAAGCTACTTCGAGAAGACCATGACGAACAACTCGATGTCGCATACCAAGTTCTCTACTCGGTTTGTCCATTTCGGCATGTAGCCATTTCATACCCTCTCCCAATATCAATTTTGTAACTAGGGAGTGCGTTTTGTTACTGCTCATTTACTATCAACACCACCTTTTCATCTCTATCTAAACTCTCAACAGCTACATCTATATCTGACTTAAAACACGGGAATATGTTGAAGTCACTATGTGCATGATTAAGGCTAGAGAATTGTACTACAGTATCTGGTACATCATGTGCGAATATACCAAACCCTGCACCTTGTATGAAAGGATGAGGTACTAGCATAAGTGTCAATCCTACTATCAGATGTTCTGGTGTGGTTTTCTCCCAATGTGCTCTGGTTCTAAATGCCATGCTTCCTATCTCTGCTATAGCAAAACCAGCAATACTACTGAAAACAAACATGGCTCCCTTCTGTAAGTCTATGTGTCTAGATAGTTTTTCTTCTATCTCCTCTTCCAACTCGTAAAATTTGCTTAAGGTTGCCACGGTAAGACCTCCCTCTCAAATATCCTCTTCATCTCGTCAAACAAAATGGTCATTCCAATTGTCGTCACTGTGTGGTCAGGAACAAAAAGAAACATGCCAAGACCTATTGACGTTTTGAGGGGTCTACCATACTTCCATTTTTCTAGCCATGGATTAACTAACAAATCGTAGGTGAAATATGTAACTCCACCTATCATTAATGTTCTAGCGGTGGTTTCTTGCCATTCCTCATCGAATAAAGCCATACCTATCTAAACTATAAAGGTATCTTCCTCTTTATAGCTTTTACTGTTTCCTCTATGTGCTTCCTTGTTACCTCTATGACTTCCTGTGCCACATCTAAATTAATTTGCCTTTCGGGGTCTCCAGATACATACCTTATGTCTTTGTTGGCGTCCATCCCGATTATTAGAATAGGTGCTACCACACCTTTGTCCTTCAAATATTCACGATAACCTTCTAAGTCATAATCCTTCGGTTCTTCCTGACCAACAGGGTCACCTTTTAACTGTGAACTCATTTGTGAAAACTTCTCCACCTTCTCTTTGAACTCTTCAGGGTCTATTCCCTGTTTTCTCATCTCTTCTTCTACCTTTTTCTTTTTTTCTTTCTCTTCTTCAGTGAGCTTATCGTCAATCATGACGTCTCTCTTATTGTCTTCTACATCTTCCACTTCTTCGGCTTCTTCTATTTCATTATCCATGATTATCACTATCCCTATTTTATACAGCTTATTTAAGCTTTACCTTTATCTATACGCACCAAAATTTAAATAGCACAAAGATGTTCTATAGATAGCAGAAAGATAGTGCTTAGATAGTAGAAAGATAGTTTGAGGTAATCTCATGAACAATTCAATACACCTGACTAAAAAGCTGGCGACCACGGGCGGTAATTTGGTAGTAATAATTCCAAAAGACATCAAAACCGCTTATTCCCTAGAACGTGGGGATATGGTCAAGATAAAAATAGAAAAAATAGATGGTGATAAAGATGGCTGATATATACTTCCATGATATACACACCAATAAGTTTGGTACTAAGGTCTTCCTAGACTCCCCTTTTAGTGCCAAGGATGTAATCATGGAATTGGATTGGGAAAAAAGCCACAGAGTCTGGAACGAAGAAGTCAGAAAATGGGAGATTGACCTAGACGCTGTTAATCTTGCTGTTAATAAACTAAGAGACGCTGGTTTTACCGTTGAGATGGACGATGAAGTTAGAAAGCATTACAAGACTATGGTAGAAGAGCTAACTGACAAAGACAATATTACGGTTACGTTGGTCATTGACGATGATAATGTGACGGTACAGGACAATGAACGCATGAAAGACATAGACAAGCTCCTATATACCAACCTTTCTTACTATATCAAAGGAGCTAGGCATGTTACTGCCTATCAAAAAAGGAGATGGGACGGTAGAGAGCATCTTTATTACAAGAAAACACACAGTGCTCCTCTTGGTCTTTGGAAGAGGATGAAAACAACGTTAGAAGAGGAAGGCTATAACGTAGTGATTGTAGATGAACGTGAAGAGCCTGCCCACGATACCCACAAAACGTTAGACTTGGAATGGGGCTTCGAACATGACTTCCGTGATTATCAGGTACAAGCTATCAAAAGAGGCTTAAAACAAAACAACGGTGTACTCAGTTTGCCTACAGGTTCAGGGAAAACTATAGTCGGTTTGAGGCTAATCTACGAACTCGGCTATCAAACGATTATATTTGTGCACAAGATTGAACTACTATATCAGTGGATGGAAGTCATAAAAGACGTCTTAAATTATAAAGCTGGGCTAATAGGTGACGGCAATTGGAAAGAAAAAGATATTACGGTTGCTATGCTACAGAGTGTAAATTCGAGAGGAGTTGAAAACCTAAAGGAATATCCAATTATGATAGTGGACGAAACTCATAGATGTCCTGCGGATACGTTCTTCGATGTAGTTTCAAACATGGACTCTTATTACAGATATGGCTTAAGTGCTACTCCCTATCGAAACGACAATGCGGAGCTACGTATATATGCTGGTGTAGGAGAAATCGCAATAGACGTAACTGCAGAAAAGTTGGTCGATGAAGGGTACTTAGCTGAACCCGTCTTTCATACTATCAGATGGTCTCCTGAGTACAGCGTACCAAAGAACGACTACGAAGCACAAAGAGATATGATGCGTGCTTCCAAAAGGCGGAATAATGCCATAGCAGAGAAAGTCAGGGAGTTACAAAGTGAAGGTCATAAAATATTGGTAGATGTTTCACGTATTCAGCATGGCGAAACCCTATCACGACTATTGGGTGCTCCTTTCCTTCGTGGTACTAGCACTACTAGCAAGAGGAAGGAAATAATAGACGAGTTCCAGAACGGACATCTTAACGTCATGGTCAGTACCCTGCTAAATGAAGGTGTAGATATACCTGAAATGACGGCGGTAGTTCTGGCAGACTCTGGGAAGTCGAGCATAGACCTAATACAAACGATAGGTAGAGCATTACGTGTACAGGAAGACAAAAGTGCCGTTGTCGTCACTATGGATGATAGAGAGGGTGGTGGCTACATGATTGACCATACCTATCATCGTGAACAGATTATAAGGAAATACTACGGCAAATATTACAAACAACAATCCGAATTTGAATGGGATATGCACCCGTCACAATGAGCACGATTCTAGCCGTCAATTCGGTAGTACCTTAAAAAATTAAGGAAGTACCAATTATCATAACACGGGAATAAAATGCCAGTATTAATTGTATAGTTACGTCAACTAATTAAAGGTAGTTACGTAACACCCTTTATTCGTTAAGGCACTTACTTTAATCCACTCACCGAAAGATTTATATAATTTTTATCTTTATGGGAGGGGTGGAAAGGGGTGGTGATGAGGCGTGAGTAGACGGCAAGGCAGGTACATTTATACTACAGTAAATAACAACGTAACTAAAAAGATAAACGTACATACTATGTATATGATATACTTTTTCTTTTTTATGTTACTTTTTTCTTTTTGTGAATTTTCATCTCCGTACAAGCATCTATTTTTATTTGTTTGTGATATGATAAAGGGGTCGGGTAGCTAAGGACGTCTTACATTTTTATTGACATGAGCTCTAAAATCACTTCCTGGGTGCATTATCTTGTATTTTTCGTGATTAAGATTTATGGTTTTATAAATCATAGCATAAATCATAAAGGCGTTTATGCCATAACTATACTATTCCAGAGTCTACACGTATAGACCCTAATAAAGCATAGTTTATGCTATGAATCATAACATAAATCCATAACATAACGGAAAAATGTAACGTTTTAGTGGTACATTTATGGTACAGTTTTAACATTCCCAGATACAAGACTACATCATGAGTAATTATGATATAGACTTATAATGGTTTATGAAATCGGAATCAGTTAGTAAAAATAGACAACAAAACCGTTATCTTTTATTAATTTTTTCTTTCCAGAGGACTTTGCTCATTACGTAATTGCCTTAATTTTTTAAATGAAAAGGTTTATTAGGTTGTTTGTTTTATTGTAATATTGATAGACATGGCAGAAGGATGGAATCAATGTGTGTTATGTGACACAAAAATAAAGGCAACTCCTAGGCATGTAACGTCCGAACATGACATTTCTTGGGAGCAATACCAAGAGATAGTCAAGGAACATGGCGGTGGTGAAGATATGAGTAAATCGTCAAAAGATAAAGAAGAAGATTATGATAGAAGAGACCCCCCAACGGGACGTAAGAGTGAAGAAGCCGTAACAGAAATAGCATTACAATCCTTTCAAAAAACTATGGACTCTATGGATAAACAAGAACGAAGATTACAAGAGGAGAAAGAGAAAGCTGAAGAGGAGAGGCGTAGGATACAACAGCAAATGGCTAGACAGAGAGAATTGCAGAAACCACCAAAAGAAGATAAAAGCAGTGATAGTGGTGATTTTTTGAAGGCGATGGCTACTACATACATCAGTGATTTGCGTGAGGAGAAGCAGTACATGAGACAGCAGGAAAGTGCACAGGTACAGGCGATTAAACAGGAGCTGGAACATCTTAGAGAACAAATTGAAAAAGAGAAAGAAGAACAGTATGACAACCCCAAAAAGAAAGAGAAAGGTAACGTAGATGTTAAGATTACTGATGAATCCGTTAAGTCATTGACACAGCTAGGGCAACAGTTTGTAGCCACTTTACAACAGAGTCAGCTTTTTAAGTATGCAAGTGAAAATGAGGATTTTCCAGATGTGAAGGATTTGGCAAAAGAACAATTAGCTACTATGCAAGCAAATCAGAGAAGACAGATGGAGCCACAGTTTAATCCAGAACCGAGTCCCGCAAATAGTCCACCCCCACCGTCTAGAAAAAAGTCTCCAGAAAAGACCTTAGATGAGATACTAGCAGAGGAGGAATAAAATGACGTACATAGACTTTGAAAAAGCAGATAAGAAGATGAGTAATTTAGAACAGTATTGGTTGGAGAAAGACCTGAGTAATTTGAGGGTCAAGCAAGAAGTAGGACAGGAGTTCGCTGAAGTAAGGAAGAGAGCAATAGGAAGTTTAGTTGACAAGATACCCGAAGACGAACTATTGAGAGAGAGCATTGAAAAATTCAGAAAAGGGGAAGAGATAGACAATGAAGTTGAAATCCTCACGGAAGAATGTCAAGAGATGATAGAGTTGGCTAAGAGGCACATGAGTATATTCGCAGTTATGACCAACGTTGCAGGAGTACCTTCGATTTATCCTATAATCAAAAACCAAGTAGACCCCTCTTCGATACTGATACATTTACAGTGTTACAGACCCGACACATATCAGATACTATTGAACGAAGTGGGCGGTTTTGAGTATGTTAAATATCTTACAGTACGGGTTTGGAGTGAACTCCGTGAAGACGTAGAACAGTTGGACAATCATCTCCAAAAGGCACAGGGACAACCCAATCAAGGAGGTTACTGATATGGGAGAAGATGAAGAAGAATGTACTACATGTGCAAAAGGCGGAGGCAAAGGTGAAGAAGTAGATGTAGGAGACGCAGTAGACTACCTAATGGAAAACAAGATGTTGTTAATACATTGGGAGAAAGTAGAGGAAGACTTAAATGGCGATACACAACCATCTCCTGTAGATTGCATACTAAATAACACGTACGTACAACTCAACGATGAGTGTTTGCTCAACGCAAGCCTCGAAGTGTTTAACGTTTTCAGGGATAACAGAGAAGAGTTCGAGAAAACCAGCAATGGACTCACGGAAGTATATTACGGCTTAGTACATACACTGAGTCAAACATATGTAAAGTGTAGTTCTGACTTCGAGAAGAAAGTTAAGGAGTACAGCAAGAACAAGTCTAGTTAGTTGCGTCCAGAAAAACCCTTTCTACATTTTTACTTACAAAATAATCAAAGCAGTAATATTTAAATAGTTGACACTAGGTAATATCGAATGAGGTAGAAAAATATGGCAAAAATACAAATCGGGGGCGTTCCCCTCGTAATAAAGCAGAACCCTTGGTGTGAGACAACCAACATTGGTTGCAGGAAAAAGCAAGTCATTGCTAGACCCCCACCGTGGGACAAAAGAAGAGACGGAAAACGTGCACTTTCTAAAGCACAGAAAGCGGTGAACGATGAGTTCGCTAGGATAGCTTCCAGAGAAAGAGAACCTGCCGAGTGTAGAGAGATGTCGGGCATGGCAAGAGCCGAGTGCAACGCTTTGCACGTACAGGAAAATATGGAAGGCATGTCCTTCAAAGGAAGAGCAAGAGACAGAGGAAGAGCAAGAGATAGAGGAAGAGCAAGAGATAGAGGAGCTTACAGAGGTATCCC
>PUKQ01000217.1 GCA_003550565.1 Syntrophomonadaceae bacterium | reverse complement strand
GGCTCGGCGGAAGTACCGGGCGGCCGGAAACCTCAACTATATCACCGGGGTTAACCCGGGTTTGGGGCAAATAAGCCACTTCACCGTTAACTTCCACCATTCCCGCCCGGATTAATTCTTCAGCTTTGCGGCGGGACGCTACTCCCGCTCGGGAAAGGTATTTAGACAATCTCAAGGGTCAACCACCATACCTTGCTTTAAATTCCGGCCAAACATGCACCAATAAGACCGGCATATTTCCATTGAAGCGCCTTGACCCGCTTAAATTTTTAGCCAAATATATAAACTCTCCGCCTGCACCTGCGATGATTTACCACTGTCTTGGCCGGTTATACCTGCGGCGCTTCTGCTTTCTTTTTTTAAGTAAAATTAATTATTTTGTTTCTTTTTTTAAGGGAGGAAGTTCGTCCACATTTTCAAGACCAAAATACTGCAAAAATTCAGGAGTAGTGGCAAAAAGAACGGGTTTTCCGGGGGAATCCTTGCGCCCGGCGGCTTTGATCAGCTTACGCTGCAAAAGGTTTTCCAAAACTCGATCGGAATTAACCCCCCTAATGTCTTCAATTTCCGCCCTGGTAACGGGCTGTTTATAAGCAATAATAGCCAGGGTTTCCAGGGCAGCGTTAGAAAGAGAACCAGCTGTTTCCCGCGAAAACAATTTTTCTACGTAAGAAGCTGCCTCGGGTTTAGTTCCCAACTGCACCCCTTCTTCCTGGCGGTACAAGCGAATTCCCCTGTCTTCCCGCTGAAATTCTTTAGCGAGCTCCTCTATTAAGGCATCCGCATCCTCTGCAGAAATCTCTAAAATAGAAGCTATCTTTTCTATTTGCAAGGGATCTTCCCAGGCAAATAAAAGCGCTTCCAGAAGGGATTTTTTAGATGCGGCATCATTCATGTGTTTCCCTCTCTTTATTTCCTGCGTTACCTTCTTCTTTCTTCCCAACCTTGAAGGCAGAGGGGATTATTTCAATAAGAATAGGCCCCAGGTTATATTGCTGCCAAACCCTCACTTTTTTCTGCAAAGTTAAATCAAGCACGGCAATAAAAGTAGTTACGATTTCTGCAGGGCTACGGGTTTCCAACATCGAATCCAGGTAAACTGCTTTCTGTCTTTGAGAAAGGCGCCGGATAATCAAATTTTTCCGTTCAAGCAAATTATATTCTTCCATCGGTTCAATATGGGGTTCCTTTTCGCGAGTTAACTTTCTTTGCATAATACCCTTCATGGCTGACACTAACTTTTCCAGCATCCCTTCCCGGAAAAAAAATGTTTCCTGCCTGGTAACATACATTATTTTGGGATCACCGGTGGAACGGAAAAAAATTTTTTGCTGTTCTTCTTCTCGCTTCTGAAAATAGTTTGCCGCCAATTTAAAAGCGCGGTATTCTATAATACGCCGGATTAATTCTTCACTGCTGTGTATGGAAAACAAGCCTTCCCCGGTTTCCTCTACCACCGCCGCTTCACTGTTTGCCGGCAGCAGCATTCTAGATTTCAACCGAAGTAGGGTGGCTGCCATAACCAGGAATTCACCGGCTATTTCCAGGTTAAATTCCTCCATGAGCCGGAGATAATCCAGATACTGTGCCGTTATTTCCGTCACGGAAACAGACCATATGTCTATTTCCTGTTTGCGCACCAGGTCATATAGAAGTTCAAACGGCCCTTCATACACCGGCAGCTTTACTACATAAGACACCCCTTACCAGCTCCCCCTGATTACGCGGGAAAAACTGCCGAATAAAAACACTCCGCAGCCTTCCCCCGGCAATGTTTCCTAAATAAAAAAAGAATATGTCCCTCCGGCATCTTCATAAATTTAAAGCCCCATAGCCTCCCTGACTTCATCCAGCGTAGCTCCGGCAGCCCGGCGGGCGTGACGGGCACCATGTTCCAAAACTTCTTCCAGGTATGCAGGCCACCCCATAAGTTCCTGCCTTTTTTCGTAAATAGGCCGGATGAATGCTTCCAGCTTCTCGGACAATTTGTTTTTACAATCCACACAGCCAATTTCGCCGCTCCGGCAGGATTCCTCAATTTGGGAAAGCTCATCCGGATTAAAAACTTGATGAAAAGTATGGACAGTGCATACTTCCGGGTTACCGGGGTCGTTTCGCCGGATTCTGCCGGGATCGGTAATCATCATGCGCACCTTTGCCGAAATTTCTGCCGGGTCTTCCGAAAGGCGGATATAATTATCGTAGCTTTTACTCATTTTGCGTCCGTCTATGCCCGGTACCAGAGGGAATGAATGCAGCCTGGTTTCAGGCTCGGGAAAAACCGGCCGGTAAAGGTGGTTGAAACGGCGGGCTACCTCCCGTGTGATTTCCACATGGGGGGCCTGATCTTCCCCCACCGGCACCGCATCAGCTTTATAAATAAGGATATCCGCCGCCTGCAGCAAAGGATAGCCTAAAAAACCGTGGGTGTGCAGCTCACGCCCTTCAAGCTCCCGCAGTACTTCTTTAAAAGTAGGGCACCTCTCCAACCAGGCAATGGGAGTAAACATGGAAAATAAAAGATAAAGTTCCGCGTGTTCTTTCACATCAGACTGACGGAAGATGGTAGCCTGATCAGGGTCGAGGCCTGCGCTGAGCCAGTCTAAAACCATTTCCCCGATACTTCCCTTAATATTTCCCGGATCTTCATAATCGGTGGTTAAGGCATGCCAATCGGCAACAAAAAAATAACAACGATAATCCTGCTGTAAATCCACCCAATTCTGAAGGGCTCCCAGGTAATTCCCAATATGAAGTAATCCACTGGGACGCATTCCGCTTAACATTACCTGCCGCGTAGTCATCATTTACATCCACCTTTGCTTTGCCATTTATATTTTTTTCGAATCAGCTATATGCTTAAAGCTAAAACATTAAATACGGCGCTATGCTTATGCCGGTAACAGCAGAAACAACAACATCAAAAATACTAACAATCAGCCCGGCCAGCGGCCATAATATGGCACCCAGGATGCCGAATACAAGCAAGAATATTAAAATTAAAGGCGCATAAGCTTCTATTTGTTGATATATGCCCATGGAGGAAGGCGGCAGCTGGGAAGCCAATATTTTGGAACCGTCCAGCGGCGGGATGGGCAGTAAATTGAAAATGCCCAGGATAATATTTAACTGAATTAATACGATCATAAAAAGCAGGAAAAGCTCCCCCACCGTTCCCATTCCTATAAATCCCGCGCCGAGTATAAAAGCCAGGACAAGCATGGTAAGAAACCCCAGGGCAAAATTGGTCAAAGGACCGGCAAGAGAAACCCACAAAAGGCCGCCGCGCAGATCACGAAACATACGGGGGTTTATGGGCACCGGCCGGGCCCAGCCAAAACCTACCAGCAGTATCATGAGGGTTCCTATGGGATCCAGGTGGGATATGGGATTTAAAGTCATGCGCCCCGACATTAATGCCGTCCGATCGCCGTATGCATAAGCCACCCTCGCATGGGCGTACTCATGAAAGGTTAAAGCAATGAGCAGCGCCGGTATAATAGCAATAATAGTTTGTGGGTTGTTTAGGATCCCCATATATTAGCTCCTTTAATTAGTGTGAATACTTCGGCATAAGCTAATTTTTCACCGGAATATTTCTCATATAACTTTACCACAAAGTCCGCCGCTTAACAAATAACGCCCATATAAAATAGCTCCCAGCTTATTGCCGGTAACTGCTCAGGGTGGGGAGATAAATCATCCTTTTCCTACATTTTGCCATATCAGTCCCGGGAACTTTCGCCATTATTCTCCCCGTTTGCAGTTTCCTCCTTAAGGTAAGAAAGCACAAAATTTCGCTCATCTTCCACGGAGCGGATGCGCCCCTCCATAATGGCTTCTTTAAGTTTCTGCAAAATCTCACCGTACTTAGGTCCCGGGGGAAATCCCATTTCTTTCAGGTGATGGCCGTCCAGGGCAGGCTGCACTTTGCGCAGATGATCCCAGTATAATTGGGGAAGCTCCCTTACACGGGAATCAGGCGCCAGGGCCCTTAATAACAGCAAAGCTTCCACCGGCAAAGGTTCCAGCAATTGAGAAACCCGGGAAGGGCTCACCTGTTCTTCCGAGAGTTTTTTTATTAACCCGGGCAATTCGCAGGCTGCCTCCACCATTCTTTGCACTTTATGACGGGAATAACCCAAACGGATTCCCAGGAACCGCACTCTTTCCGGGGGAAGCCCGAAAAAGAAAGCAGACAAATAAGTAATTTCAGGATCCGGAGCCCTCTTCCACTCTCTATTTTTTGCCCAGCGCAATGATTCCCGGGCGCTCTCCAACCTCTTCCATGTGCGGGAATTAGGGCGAATGCGGGGAAATATCTGCGTTAAAATGTTGAATTCTTCCAGCCTTTTCAAAAGAGCGGGAGGATTCGGTTCGCCAAAAATCAACCTTACCTCCATGCTGAGGCGGCCCCGGCTTACTTTTTTCAGCAAGCGCTTTTTCACCGCTTTTTGCAGAAAATCCAGGGTTTCATCGGACATATAAAAATTAAGCCTTTGCTCGAAACGTATTGCCCGCAATATACGCAGGGGATCATCCACAAAACTCAAATGGTAAAGCACACGAATGACCCCTGCCTGCAAATCCTTCCGCCCGCCAAAAAAATCATAAACCTTTCCGAATGACCCCGTATTTAAAGAGCAGGCCAGGGTGTTAATGGTAAAATCCCGGCGAAAAAGGTCATTTTTAAGGCTGGAAGCCTCTACCTGGGGAGGAGCAGCCGGGCTTACATATATTTCACTGCGAGCGGTAACCAGATCGAGCCTCATGCCTTTCTCCAGGAATATGGAAGCGGTCCCGAAGGGCTCAAATAAATGTAGTTTGCCCTGCAAGTCTTCATTCAACCGGCGGGCAAAGGAGAGGGCATCGGGAGTAACCGCCAGGTCAAGATCTTCGGGCAAATTTAATCCCAGGAGCATATCACGGATGCAGCCACCCACCAGGTAAACCTGGCAACCTTCACTCTCCGCCGCCTGGCTAATAATAAATAATATTTTCTGGAGTTCGGCAGGCATTACCCGGCTGATAAGCAGTGTCAGGTCATTCATTTCGGCAATATTTAGGTCTGACCCCTGCCCTCTCGCCGCTTTTTTAATTCCACCATCTTTCGGCAAACTCTTACCCGGGGAGTGCAATACCGCATAAGTATCATTCCTGGCCGCATCAATGTGGTATAAAGAGCGAAGAATATCTTTCCTGGTGACGATGCCCACCAGCCCCTCGGCATCAACGGGATCTTCAACGATAGGTACCCGCCCGATGTTGTTATCAATCATTAAACTCCGCAGGGAGTTAATGGAAGTTTCAGGAGAAGCGGTAATTACTTTATTGCTCATAAACGCCTTCACGGGAGCATGTTCCAGCTTGTGCTGCTGAGCTTTGTAGAGATCTTTGCGCGAAATAATACCAGTAATTTTTCCACCTTCAACCACAACCAGCCCACTATGCCCGTGGTTATCCAGCAAATCAATAGCTTCGGCTGCCCGGGCATTAATATCAATAGTCTTTACCGGCGCGGAAGCTATATCCCGAGCCCGCAAGGGGAAAGGCAGGCTCAAATACAGAGCATCCATTAAATCCCGGCGGGCTTGCTCCAGCGACACATCTTTCAAACTCGTGGAAACCGCCCGGGGGTGCCCCTTGACCTTCCAAAAGCTCAATATTTTCAAAAGATTAATATCATCACGGTAAGCCCGGGCTATCATGTGAATTTTGTTTTCCATACTCACCAGGCAAAAGGCGACTTCCGCTTCTTCAATGGAAGCTATGCGGTGCAGAAGTTCCGCCACCCCATGTATATATTCTTCTGTTGTAGCCAAACTGCAAAGCACTTTTCGCTGATTAATCTCCATAAATTCGCTCTGGGAAATAAGGCTTTCAAATAAAGACTTCTGGCCGGAAGTCAAGGGACTCTGGAAATATTCCTGCACCATCTCCGTATTGATGCCCAGCCTCCACAGGTAAGCAAAAGCTTCTACATCCCGCATGGTAGTGGTGTTGAAGGCCAGGCACCCGGTATCTTCATAAATGCCCAGAGCCATAATAGTGGCTTCCAGCTCCGTCAAAATAATTTCCCTATTCTTTATTTCTTCCACCAGAAGAGTGGTGGTAGCGCCTATCTCTTCCACCCTTTCCCAATCTCCGCTAATGTCGTCTGCCTGATGGGGGTGATGATCATAAACATGTATTTGTATTTCCTTCTCCAGAAAATTTGATATATGTTTCAACCTCTGCTGCTGACGGGTATCCACGACAACCAGCAGCTTATAGGAAGGCGCCAGGTAAGCCGATTCAATTAAGGGCAAAAAATCACGGTAAAGATTTATAAAGTTGCGCACGTTACTATTGAGCATGCCGGGAAGCACTATGGCGGAATCAGGGTAAATTTTCTGCGCTGCCACCGCTGAAGCTAAGGCATCAAAATCTGCGCGGGCATGAGTAGTAATAAGGGTTTCCATACCAATACCTCCGGACAAATTAAGCTTTCCTTATTATAACATAACGGGGAAAAGAGCAAAATTAAGCACTTTCTTGAAGAACATTATTCTTAAAGAATCATAATATTTTTGACTTCTTCTCTCATAGTGGTTACGATGAATATAGAAATTACTTTGCGCATCCAGTCAGGGAATATAAATCCTTATCAATTTGTAAGATGTAAAAATAAGTGCTGAAATATTTTTTTTCAATTGTTTCTACCGGCTAAGTTTTATAAATTCTGCACATTCATATTACAGGGGGGAATAATAGTGCCTGCAAAAAAGAAAAACAATAATAAGAAAAAAACCCGCACCAAAAAATTAATAATTTTGGCAGTGGTAATTTTGCTACTGGGAGGGGGGAGTATCTGGGGCTACAGTTATTTTTTTTCCGCAGAAGAACAAGTGATTCCCGAGAGCCCCGAACCTACACCGGTAGAGGAAGAGGAGGAAGAATTTATTTCTCCCTACACAGGACTTCCCATTGAAGAAGAAAATCTTTTAAAACGCCCCTTTGCCATACTCATAGATAACCATCCCAAAGCCCGTCCCCAATACGGCATAAAAGATGCTTCCTACGTGTATGAGGTCATAGCAGAAGCAGGCATAACCCGGTTGCTTTCAATCTTTCCTCATAAAAATGACATAAATTACGGGCCTGTACGCAGCCTGCGCCCCTACTACGCCCACCTCTCCAGAGAACATGACGCCATTATGGCTCACTGCGGTTATTCAGAGCAAACTGCCAATATAATATGGCAGGATGACTATGCCAACATTGACGAAGGTCCCTATCCGAGGTACTACTACCGTGAACCCACCCTGCCGTCCCCGCATAACCTCTTTACCAGCATTGAAAATTTAATAGAAGGGGCGCGGGACTTTGATATTTACCGGGAAGTAGAAGCGGAGCCGCTTTTCGAGTTCCGGGAAAACAACCCCACCGGCACGGTGGAAGAAGTAGAAATTCCCTTTAGCTCGCATAACCATGTGACTTACAAGTGGAACGACAGCCGGGAAGGATACGAAAGATATGTTAACGAACAGCCGCACAGGGATGCTCATTATGATGAACAGATACTGGTAAATAATATTATCGTGCAGTACGCCGGATACAGATTTATTTCCCATGTGCATCGGAAATACGAGATTGTAGGCAGCGGAGAAGGGCTGCTCATAAAAAATGGGCGAGCGGAAGAAATCACCTGGGAAAAAGAAGATCACAGCCAACAGACGAACTTTTACGGGAAAAACGGGGATCCACTAAAAGTTTACCCCGGCAACACCTGGATACACATATTATCCCCAGGTAAAGAAGCCGTTTTAACCGAAAAAGAAGAAGAAAACACCGGGGAGTAAAGACGGATATCCGGCTTTTGAAATGTGATCCTCTCATTGCTCTCATTGCTACAATATAAAAAAGTGAGGACCCCTAATAAATACTTTAATGGGACCCTCACTTAATATCATTTTTTTCCGAAACATGCTTCCGCTTTGACCGGCGTGAACCGGATTTTTTCTTCAGATCAGTCTTCGTCCGGATCAGGCAGGGCGGGCTTCACATAGTAGATAGTATTTAAACTCACTTCGCCTTCAATACCTAAACCCATATCGCCTTTTTCCAAATTATTAAGGAGAAAAAGGTCGTCACTGCTGTATTCTTCTTCCCCTGCACTGGTAAAAACCTCATATGCCAAAACTACACTGTTACTATCCTCTTCTTCATCGTCTTCAATAGATATGGTCACCTCGGTAATGACACCGTCGCTGGTTATCTGCCAGTCATTAACCCACAGATGGCCGTCATCTAATTTCAACTCATAAACTTCTCCATCGCCCTGGTAATTATCGTCTTCGGAGATGAAAACAGCGTTGCGGAGTTCGTTTCTTAACCCGTTCTCCACCTGTCTTACATTTTGCTGAAGGCGCGCCCTGGAGACCCCGGCATCGTAGCTAAGCACTCCGGAAGAAAACAAAGCATACCCCAACAGCAATACAATCAACAAGATAACCGTGGCCACCAAGAGCTCCACCAGGGTAAAACCTTTATTGTCATTAAGTATCTTTTTAATCATCTTAATCATCAGGTTCCCCCCTGACGAACGAAGTTAGT
>PUKQ01000123.1 GCA_003550565.1 Syntrophomonadaceae bacterium | reverse complement strand
GGAAGCGGCCTTCCATAACTTCCTCCAATCCTTTTACTGCTCCGCCTGCTGATAACAAAGCTACCTCATAAGATTCCGGAACAATATATGTATCCATATCCAAACCGGAAACATTCTGTTTACAAGCTTTTTCTACAGATTCTATATAACCCTTTTCATGTACCAGGGAAATAGTATTAATATCTGCCGGTTCCGGTTGTATCACGGTATAATTATTTTTTAAATTAACACTATCAATCTTCCTCCAAATGTGATCAAGCCTTTCTTTTCTTTCCGGATGATGAGGATCAGTATGAATTAAATAATCGGGATGATAAACTATCCCTAATACTTCATGCTCACTGTTCATAAGTTCTCCTCCTTCCTTCTAATTAAATTTTTTGATTAAGCTAGTTATCTCCACCTTCTACAATTTTTTTTAGCCTTCTCCAAAGAAAAGGGCTGTGCTTATGCAGGGGTTGGGGATTTCCCTTACCGTTTACAAAAGCATGCTCACTGCTTCCATTGGCTAAAAGTAAGCTTTCCCGATATACCCGGTAGACAAACAATATTCTCAATTCCTGCAATGAATTAACTTCCGTTATAATTTTTAGTTCATCATCGTAGTAAGCGGGTTTTTTGTATTCGCAGTGCACTTTGATTACCGGCAAATAGATTTCGTTTTTTTCAAACTCTGAATATGGGATGCCCATAGCTCGAAAGAGTTCCGAGCGGCCTATTTCAAACCATATCAGGTAATTTGCGTAATAAACAATTCCCATCTGGTCAGTATCTTTATAGAGAACCCTTACGTGGGATTCATTTATGGCCAATTTATTTTCACTCCCATATTTTTCAATTGTATATGCCTATCCGTCAAAATTCGCCTTCGGTGAAAATTTCTTGCACCTCAATCCCATCCGGGCCGACTAATTTTTCAAGCTTTTTCCAAAACTTTTTATCATCACGCCCCCAGAACTTCTCGGGTAAAATCATGATTTTATTTTGTTTTTTCAGCATTAGGTATACAGGAATTTCGCCATCACCATTTTTATTAAATAATATATTACGTAGCTCAATCAAGCAGGAAATATCCTCCTCATTTTCCAAGTGAAGATTAATAAATAATTGTTTAGATTTTATAGGTAAGGGAGTCACCTCGTCACCGATAATTTTAACTTCTTTTTTATTATCATCTTCAACCTTAACATCAGTTTTTCCCTTAATAACAACAAGTTTGTCTTCATGAAGTAATTCTTTTTTATCTTCGTATAATTTACTGAATACAACCACTTCTACTGTGCCTGTTAAGTCTTCTAAAGTGGCAAATGCCATAGGCCTGCCTTTTTTGGTATAGATAACTTTTACTTTATTTAATATACCACCGACAGCTATCTTTTGTTCTTTTCGTAAATCTGCTAATTCAGCACAGCGGACCAGGTTCGGAATATTCTCCAGGATCGGACGGTAATGATCTAAAGGATGGCCTGAGATATATAACCCAAGCACTTCTTTTTCCTTAGACAGCTTTTCTTTAAATGAAAAATCGGGAACATCTGCAAAACGATCTTTTACGTGCTGCTCCTTTTCTTCTTCACTAAACAAAGAGAGCATGGAAATTTGCCCGTTTAAGCGATCTCTTTGCATAGCTTGCCCCTCTAAAATAGCTTCGTCCATACCGGCCAATAGTCGAGCACGATTCTGATGAATGGAATCAAATGCTCCGGCTTTAATCAAGCTTTCAATAACCTTTTTATTGCTTGTTCTGAGATCAACTCTTGCACAAAAATCTGTTAGAGATAAAAAAGGCTTTTCTTGCCGCATTTCCATAATATTCTCGATAGCGCCGATACCCACATTTTTAATTGCAGCCAGACCAAAGCGTATCTGCTGGCTACCTCTCACAGTAAAATTAATTTCACTTTCATTTATGTCCGGAGGCAAGACTTGTATTTCTTGACGATCACAGTCGGATATATATAAAGCTACTTTATCGGTAGTTGACATATGAGAAGTTAAAAGCGCTGCCATAAACTCCACTGTATAATTAGCTTTTAAAAAAGCAGTTTGATATGCAATCATTGCATAAGCAGCAGCATGAGATTTGTTAAATCCATAGGAAGCAAATTTTTCAATTAGATCGTAAATATATTTGCCGAGTTTTTCCGTATAACCTTTATCTTTACAACCTTTAATAAAGATTTCCCTTTGTTCATCTATCATTTCTTTTTCTTTTTTCCCAATTGCTTTCCGTAACAAGTCGGCTTGCCCCAGTGAAAATCCGGCGATTTCGGCAGCAATCTGCATAATTTGTTCCTGATAAACCATGACTCCATATGTTTCTTTTAAAATATTTTCCAGAGAAGGGTGAGGATAATCAACCGGTTCAATATTATGTTTACTGTTTACGAATACAGGAATCTGCTCCATAGGGCCCGGACGATAAAGGGCCACCACCGCTATTATATCTTCAAACTTATTTGGTTTTAGATCTCGTAATACGTTTTTCATACCGGCACTTTCCAGCTGAAAAACACCGTCTGTTTCTCCACGGGAAAGGAATTCATAGGTAAATTCATCTTTTAAAGAAATATTGTCAATATCTATCCGGTAATTATGCCTTTCATGTACATTTTCCAGGGTTTTTTCAATGATACTTAGAGTTCTTAAGCCTAAAAAGTCCATCTTTAATAGTCCAAGATCCTCAAGTTTTTTCATGGGGAATTGGGTGATAACATTACCATCATTAGCTCTTTGTAAAGGCACATATTTTACCAGTGAATCATTTGCAATGACAACTCCTGCGGCATGAGTAGAAACATGTCGGGGTAATCCTTCCAAAGAGCGGGATATATCCAATAATCTCTTATACTCTTCATTTTGATAGTATTCATGCAGTTCATTGCTCTGTTCCAACGCTTTTTCAATATTGATTTTAGGTTCATTGGGAATAAGTTTGGCTATGCGGTCCACTACATTGTAAGGTATATCAAGAGCTCTGCCTACATCTCTTACTACCGAACGCGCTGCCATTGTTCCAAAAGTAATGATCTGTGCTACTCTATCTTCACCATATTTGTTTACCACGTAATCAATTACTTCTTCGCGCCTTTCGTCGCATATATCTATATCAATATCCGGCATATTTATCCTTTCGGGGTTAAGAAACCTTTCAAAAAGAAGTCCATATTTTAAAGGATCAATATTGGTGATTTGCAGGCAATAAGCTACCAGGCTACCGGCTGCTGATCCCCTGCCGGGGCCTACCATAATGCCCTTTTCCCTTGCATAGCGCACAAAATCCCACACTATCAAAAAATAACTACAGTAACCCATCTGTTTAATCACTGTTAATTCATAATTGAGCCTTTCGTTAACAACCGCATTTACGTTATCGTAACGCTGATAAAGCCCCTCCATGCAAATTTGCCTTAGGTACTCTTCTTCTGTTGTATCAGAAGGCAAAGCATAATCAGGCAAGTGTGTTTGTTCAAAATCAAAATCTAATTGGCATTCTTCGGCAATTTTCAAGCTATTTTCTAAAGCACCGGGATATTCAGAAAATAATTCAGCCATCTCTTCAGGGCTCTTTAAGTAAAACTCTTGAGATTTAAAACTCATCCGATTTTCGTCATTGATCGATTTGCCTGTTTGAATACATAGGAGTAGATCATGCGCCATAGCATCATCTTTACAGAGATAATGCACGTCATTGCTAGCTACCAGAGGAATTCCTGTTCTCTTTGAAATTTGCAGTAGGCCTTCATTTATTTTTTCTTGCTCGGGAAGATTATGATTCTGAAGTTCAAGATAAAAATGGTTTTCTCCAAAAATAGAGCTATAATAATTGGCCAATTCCTCGGCTTTTTCCATATTTTCCTGAAAAACAAGGTGGGGTATTTCTCCGGCTATGCAAGCACTTAAAGCGGTTAATCCTTCCGCATGTTTTTCCAATAGTTCCCTGTCTACACGGGGTTTGTAATAAAAACCTTCCAGGTACCCTTTGGTGACAATATTCATCAGGTTACGATAACCTTCTTCATCCCTTGCCAACAATACCAGGTGATGCTGGAAAGAATCATAAGAAGGTTCTTTATCAAAACGTGACCTGGGAGCTACATAAACTTCACAGCCGATTATAGGTTTTATTCCGGCTTTTGTAGCCTTCTGGTAAAAATCAATAACGCCGTACATAGAACCATGATCAGTCAAAGCAATTGCCGGCATTGACATTTCTTTAGTTCGGGAAATTAAATTTTCAACACGTGCAGCCCCATCTAATAAACTAAATTCCGAATGCACGTGTAAATGGACGAAAGAATACATCACTTGTTCACCTTTTTTAAATTGAATTTTTATTTCTAAAGCTTCTATTTTGCTATAAACTTTTCCTTTAAAATTTACCTTAATTAATTTTAGCACACTTAAATATATAACTTCCAAAATAGTTTAATTTTCGATAGAATGTAAATAAAGGAGTTATTATGATATTGTCTGGAAAAACAAAATTAAATAATAATAATTAATAAAAAGGAAATTATTTATGAACAATATATCAAAAGAACAATGGAGTTACGCATTTAAATTTTGGATTGCTGCATTAGCTGTAGCATTTGGTGCCTGGATAATTTATGAACTTATTCCTTTTATAGCTTTATTATTAATTGCTTTTTTAGTTGTATATTCAATTTTGCCATTGGTTCAATATCTGGCTACTAAAAAGGTACCCTATTTTGTATCTACAATTATAGCTTTTATATTAATAATATTCATTATTGCCTTCCTGGTCTACTTACTTATACCCGGCCTGATAGAAGAATTAAGATATATGGGAACTTACCTGGTTCAAGACTTTATCCCTTTTATTAACGAAATGAACATCCAACTGGAACAGTTGGATACAAGATTCGATCTTCCTTTAAGTCAAAATATTACAGATTTTTTCTTTTCACTTATTGATCAAATACCCCAATATACCCAAAACATATTGGAAAATATTACTGAGTTTACGGCAAGCCTTTTATCAGGCATTTGGGCAGTTATAGCGGGAATATTTGTTATCTTTTTCATGCTGATTTATGCTGAGAGGATAAGGAACCAGCTTGTATATGTATTTCCGCAAATTTACCATGAAAGAATATATTATATCTTTAAAACTATAAATCAAAAGGTCGGCGCTTATATTAGGGGAACTTTAGTAAAATGCTTCATTGTAGGATTACTGACCGGGATTGCTTTGGCGATTGTAGATCTACCTTTTGCCATTGTCCTCGGCTTCCTGGCCGGCATTTTAAACATTATACTATACATTGGCCCTGTTGTGGCCGCTGTGCCGGCTGTTTTATTGGGGTTTGCTCCCGACACTCCGCATTTTTTGCTCATCATCTTTATTTATATACTCGTGCAGATAATTGATGGAGTTATCTTTACTCCTTTTCTCTTAGGTCAAGCGGTAGATTTAAATCCCCTTACTATAATACTTGCTGTTCTTATCGGTGCACAACTTGCCGGTATAGTCGGTATAATTGTGATTATTCCCCTTGTTGCCGTTGGCAAAGTATTGTTTTATCATTATTATGTGGAAAAACTTTATGCAGAAACGCCCCAAGCAGCCGATGACAACTCTAACGAATAATACCTTCCATAATATGGCAAGCAATATGGCTAAACCATGCCGGGGAAATTATTCTGTCGGAGAGCCTCAAAAAGGACTACGGCTACTGTATTTGAAAGGTTGAGAGAGCGTTCTATGGAAGTAGACATGGGCAGGCGGTAAACTTCATTTGACTTAGACAGAATATTATCGGGCAACCCGCTTGTTTCACTACCAAATATTAAAAAGTCATCGCTTTGGAATTCTACTTCTGTATATAATCTTTTCCCTTTGGTGGAAAATAATATACAACGTTTTTCTTTGTATTTATTTATAAAATCGCCCCAACTGTCGTGAACATAATAATCTAACAAATTCCAATAATCCAACCCCGCTCTCCGCAAATACTTATCATCAAGGGAAAAGCCCATGGGTTTTATTAGATGTAACCTGGAATTGGTTAAAACACAAGTGCGAGCAACATTGCCCGTATTCTGAGGTATTTCCGGCTCTACAAGCACAACGCTCATCATTATATATCCACCATAAAAATTATCATGTTTTTAATTTTAGGAACAGCTTCCCTGGCAATCTGAATCTCCGGAAGAAGTATCTTCTTTTTCACCCTCTCCTCCATACCTTTTTGATTTAAATAATTCATTATTAAAGCGTAATTTTTCTTGCACCAGATAATTGAAAGTGCCTTCGGGGAAGGTGCCGTCATCATTACGTTCTCCAGGAGGCATATCCGTCAATAACTCGATTACATCATCAACCGTTTCGGCAAGATAAACAGAAAAATTTCCTGATTTAACCGCATCAACAACTTCTTGTTCTAAAACTAAATTATCCCGGTTTGATTGAGGTATAATTACCCCATGTTCTCCGTTTAACCCCTTGCTTTTACATGCTCGGTAGAATCCCTCAATTTTTTTATTAACTCCTCCTACCGGTTGTATTTCACCTTTTTGGTTAATTGAGCCAGTTATCGCAATTCCCTGTTTCAAAGGTGTGTCCGTAAAACTGGACAAAATAGCCATTAATTCTGCAACCGTGGCACTATCTCCTTCTATACCGGCGTAGCTCTGTTCAAAACATACACTTGCCGAGAGGGTAAGTGGTTCTTTCTGGGCATAACGCTCTCCAATAAATCCGCTTAAAATTAAAACACCTTTGTTATGAATATTTCCGCTGAGCCTGCTTTCCCTTTCAATATCCACTATTCCCCGCCTACCAAGAAAAGTAGATGCAGTAATCCGGTTTGGGCGTCCAAACTGATAATCTCCCGAGTCTATTACCGACAAACCGTTTATTTGGCCCACCATCTCTCCATCCAGCTGGAGTAAAATCTGGTTATTTTCAACCATTTCCTGAAGCTTATCTTCATACTTGCCGGAACGGTATTTTTTTTCCTCAATTGCTTTGTCTACATCTACAGAAGTAATCAATTCCTTATTATCTAAGGCAGCCCAAGCATCTGCTTCATAAAGCACCTCTACAATATCATTGAAACGTGTACTCATTTTTTCTCTGTGTTCGGCCAGCCTGGAACCATAGTCGCAAATACGCGCTACCGCTGAACGATCAAAATGTTTGATGTTTTCCTTGCGGCAGTGAGTGGAAATGAAGCTGGCCATTTTAGACATATTAAGGTTTTCACGCTTCATTTCCACGTCAAAATCTGCTTTAACTTTGAATAATTTACGGAAATCCTCGTCATAATAATAAAGAAGTTGATAAAACAATGGACTGCCGATCATCACTACCTTTATATCCAGGGATATAGGTTCCGGCCTTAGAGTAGACATAGCAACTAACCCGTAATGTTCAGCTATATTTTCAATTCGTACCTCTTTAGTTTTTAAAACCCTTTTTAACGCTTCCCAGGATTGTAGGCTGGTTAAAAGATCACGGGCCTGCAGAATTAAATAACCTCCGTTAGCTTGATGAAATGCTCCACCTTTAATCATGGTAAAGTCAGTAACTACCGTTCCCATCCGATTTTCATGTTCTATTCTGCCAAGCAAGTTGTAATAAGAAGGATTATGTTCCACTATTACCGGAGCCCCTTTAGTCTTAGAATTGTCAGTCAATACATTTACGCGGTAATGAGACTCTATATTTTCTTTGCTTTGTTTGTTCATCCAGGCCAATGGATTCTGTTGCTGTTCATCATCGTCCCCTCTAAAACTGTCTATATTTTTTAAAATATCTTGTTGGTAGTTATCGAGATATTCAATAATTTTGGGAAAGTCACTATATTTGTCCTTTAGTTTTTCAAACAAATGCCCTATTGCTATTAAGGCTATGCGGGTATCCATCTGATGTATTTTTTCTTTTAATTCCTGTTCTACTGCTTGTATCTTTCGCAGTATTTCCATAGCTTTTATCTGGACTTCATTTGATTTTCTTTCCAGCTCTTCTTTTAATTGTGGATCCAGTTTTTCGTATTCTTCTTCACTCACCTGATTGCCATCTACTATGGGAATAGTTATAAAACCGGAGCTTGTTCTCTTTAAAACAAAGCCTTTTTCCGAAGCTATGCGATTTAATTCATCCATTAAGGCTGACTTTCTTTCTTGAAATTCCTGCACATACTCTGTCTTTTTCTTTTCATAATCTTCACTGTCAAATGCATTCGGAATAGCTTCTTTAAGTTCTTCTAAAAAATTTTCCATTTCATCGGCAAAAGCTATCCCTTTACCGGGAGGGAGACTAAGAGCCAAGGGTTCTCCGGGGTTTTTAAAATTATAAACATACAGCCAGTCATTCGGAACATCCTCCTGTGAGGCAATATTCTCAATTAAAGAACGAGCATAGCTGTTTCTTCCCGTGCCCGTGAGGCCGGATATAAAAATATTATATCCATGCTTTTTAATTCTTAAACCAAAATCCATGGCTTTAACGGCTCTTTCCTGTCCGATTATATCTTCTATGGAAGGTACGTTTTCAGTAGTTTCAAATTCGAAATCTTTGGGATCACATTGCAGGGTTACTTCTTCCGAGGTTAATTTAGTCCAGCTCATATTTTTACTCCTTTCTTTAAAATTTTGTGTTTTTCATTATTCTACAATTTCCCTAATTATCCTTTAAGAAATTTCTGCTGAACACAAATTATGCAAAAAACATTCTTTACAGCGAGGACGCCTAGCGTAGCACAAGCTCCTCCCATGAGCAATTAGACGGTGATGGGTTGGCGCCCATAATTCCCGAGGTATAATCTGCATCAATTCCTTTTCCACTTCTTCCGTTTTATTTCCTACCGCCCACCCCAAACGTTTGGAAACTCTATAAACATGCGTGTCAACTGCTATTGCCGGCTTATTAAAGGCAGTGCTTATAAGCACATTAGCTGTTTTTCTACCCACTCCGGGTAATGAGATCAGGTGTTCCCAGTTATCAGGAACTTGTCCATCATAAAAATCTACCAATACACGCGCCACCTTAACCAAATTACGGCTTTTGCTTTTAGCTAATCCGCACCTTTTTATGAGTTTTTCAATATCTTCAGAAGAAGCTTGAGCCATCTCTTGCGTACTGCCATAGCAGGCAAATAAATCCGGTGTAACTGTGTTAACCTGTTCATCGGTGCTCCGGGCAGAGAGCATCACTGCCACCAGTAGTTGGAAGACGTTCTCATATCGCAGAGACGTAGAGGCATGAGGATAATAAACTTCTAATAGGCTTAATACCTCTTTTATATTTTTTGCATTATTCATCTCATTTTTACCCAATAATTTTGAAGAAAGTTCTCAAAAACCACTTATTAAGGTTTTGCTATAATTCCTCTTTGTATAAAATCCTCTATATCTTGTAGAGAAAATCCTACTTCATTCAAAACTTCTTTTGTGTGTTCACCCAATTTAGGAGGAGGCAGATTCAGCCTGCCAAAATCGGAGGAAAATTTAAGTGGATATCCTACCTGCTTTGCAGATGTGCCATCAGGACGGCTTACTTCGATAAAGAAGTTCCTTTTTTCTAAATGAGGGTGTTCGCTGGCTTCTGATATGTCCAAAACCGGCTCGCAACAAAAATCTTCATTCAAAATAAGTTTCACCCATTCATCTCGGGATTTTTGCCGGAAAAATTCATTCACTTCTTCTATTAGTGCCGCCTGCTCCTCAAGGTTGAATTGTTTTTCCGCCCATTCGCCCTTGCCTGCAAAGCGACAAAAATTTTGCCAAAAAACAGGCTCCAGCGCTCCCAGAGAAAGGTACTTTCCATCAGAAGTTTGATAAATATTATAGCAAGCATATTCTCCGGTTATTTCCCCCTTATTCACGCGCGGCGTTTCTGCGCCCGCAAAATAATAAGATGCGGCATAAGAGAGCCATGGCATTAAACCGTCTGCCATAGAAACATCTATATATTGTCCCTTACCGGTACGACTTCGACTAAATAAGGCCATCATAATTCCGGCAAGCGACATTAAGGAACCTCCGCCAATATCAGCAACCTGTAAAGGAGGTACTCCCGGCGGTTTTTGTTTATTGTCCCGATTTAATTCCAACAACCCGGTTAGCGAAGCATAATTTAAATCGTGGCCGGCCCTATATGCATAAGGCCCGTCTTGGCCATATCCTGAAAGGGAAGCGTAAATAATAGCAGGATTTATTTGCGAAATAACATCATAGCTTAGCCCCAAGCGCTGCATAACCCCTGGGCGGAATCCTTCCAAAATTACATCACTATTTGCCGCCACCTCCTTAAATATTTGTGCGCCTTCAGGAGATTTCAAATCTATGGCCAGGCTTTTTTTATTACGGTTTAACTGCCAAAAAAAAGAACTATCAGCATCAATAGCAGGTCCGAAATACCTGGTAGGGTCTCCCGTCCAGGGGTCTTCCAGTTTAATGACTTCTGCCCCGTAATCAGCCATTATCAATGTGCAAACCGGACCGGGAAGAAGACGGGTAAGATCCATAACTTTAATCCCTTCTAAAATTTGCATAATGATTAATCCTCCCTATGCGTATAATGCGGCAACAGCTGAGGAGAAGTAATACCACTTTTTACACCTGTTTCATTTAATTGTTTATTGTAGGTATCTACATGTTCTAAACTTAATATTTGGGCAGCTTTAATATTTTTGCTTTTTCCGGCGGCATGACGGCCCGCCCTACGTCCGAATACAAGGATGTCAAGTAAAGAATTACCCATGAGGCGGTTACGACCGTGGATTCCCCCGGCATTTTCACCGGCAACATAAAGGTTGTTAACGCTGCTGCAACCGTTTTCATCGATCAGCAACCCTCCGTTTTGGTAATGCAGGGTCGGGTAAATAAGTATCGGATCCTTTCGGATATCTATATCAAAGCGTTGAAACTGTCTTAACATAGCCGGCAGCTGTTTTTCTATAGCACCTTCTCCCTGAATCAGTTCAATTAAAGGTGAATCCAGCCAAACTCCCGGAATACCTGTAGGGGTGGTAATACCCAATTTTCTCTCTCGACATTCACGAATAATTGCCGAGGAAGCTACATCCCTTGTTTCCAGACTGTATGCAAACTGTTCTCCTTTAATATTAAGGAACATGGCCCCTAAACCACGCACTTTTTCTGTTACCAAAAGCCCTAAAAGTTGTGGCGGGTAAGCTGCCCCGGTGGGATGGTATTGAATAGTATCCATAAAAGCCAGGTGGGCACCGGCCCGATATCCCATAACCAGGCCGTCTCCGGTAGCTCCATAATGATTGGTAGTAGGAAAACTTTGAAAATGCAGCCTGCCTGACCCTCCGGTTGTCAAGATAACAGTTTTTGCCCTCACCACTAGTAATTCCTCTGTTTCCAAGTTATAGAGCACTGCTCCGGCTGCATTACCTTCATCATCCATTAGTAGTTCTACCGCCGGGTTAAATTCCAAAATTTCAATTCCCCGGTTAAAAACCTCTTCCCGGAGAGTGCGCATTATTTCCGCGCCGGTGTAATCCAGCGCCGCGTGCATTCTTTTGCGGGAAGTGCCGCCTCCGTGATTGGTAATCATAGTTCCGTCCGGATATTTATCAAACATAGCCCCCATTTCTTCAAGCCATTTTATAGTAAGGGGCGCATCCGTTACTAAAGCTTTAACCAATGCGGGCAAATTACTAAAACCACCGCCGCCGAGCACATCCAAATAATGAATAGTCGGAGAATCATTGGAATTATCCGCAGCCTGTATGCCACCCTGGGCCATCATAGTATTCGCATCACCAAAGCGCAGCTTGGTGGTGAGCAGTACTTTTACTCCCTCATTATGTGCCTCCAAAGCAGCTGCTGCTCCGGCTCCTCCACCTCCCACTACCAGAACATCTACATCATAGTGGAAATTATTTAGGTCCGGCCTATAGTGCGTCAAAAAACTTTCTGCTTCTAACAAAGCAGCAAGTTCTAGCGGCACTCTATCTCCTTTATTTACCCCACATCTTAATGGCTGAAAACCTTCTTCAATGTAATCGGGATGATAATTATTTAATACTTCCGTTTTTTCTTCCGGTGTCATGCGAGGAAAAGGATTATCAACTCGTGAAGGTCGTGTTTCCTCTACTTTTTTTATTAATTCCCTCATTTCAGGGGTGTAGGCCATATGTATTTCCTCCTCTGAAACTTTGTTGGATTTACAAGCTATTCTATATCTCTGCTGTTGTAAAGGTCTTCAATTTTTTCAGTCTCTGCGTTCATAAGTTCCTCTAATTCTTTATCGAATTTGCCATCTTCTATTTCTTGCACTCTTTCCCGCAGATGAGGTGAAGGCGGCAAAATATGTTTGCCATATAATCTACGCGCCAGTATGGCGGCATTATAATGTACAATATTGACCGGGCAGCGCGAAACACAAAGTCCACACATCAAACAATCAAATGATTCATGAGCAGCTTTTTCGAAGTCTCCGCGCTGCAAATAAGCAATATACTGCATCACATTAAGATCCTGTGGACAAACTTTAGTACACGAATTACACCCCAAACAACGAAAAACTTCCGGGTAAAGAGTCATCAGTGTTGCCGTGGAAGGGTTGATATCTTCCAGATCATAATAAGCCTTACGTCCCGGGAAAAAAGGTATTTGAGCCAGGTACATCTCCGGCTCAACTTTAGTTTGGCATGCCAGCCCTACTTTCAATTCATAATCTCCACCGATGCGGTAAACAGTAGCGCAAGCACCACAAAAGCCCGCCCGGCAACCACAGCCTCGTTTTAATTGATAACCTGCATACTCCATTGCATCCATAATTGTCAATGCTTCGGGAACAGCGTATTTTTTACCCATTATGTAGATATTTACTTTCGAATTATTACTCACCATAAACCTCCTCCTATTAACTTCTGTGGTAGTTCGAGAATAATTCTGCCCCAAATCAGCATGCAATACTTTCTTTTACTGATCAAATTCCTCAATATCTTTCAGGCCGGTTATATTTGCGGGTTCATTTCGCTAAATTTGAGCCGCGTTGATCAAAGTTTACACGCGTTTATATTTGTTGGCTCCAATCTCATAAAGATCCCTTCCTTGCGCATCATTAACTACCGTTACCGGAAAATTTTTTACTTCCAGGAGATGAATTGCTTCCGGCCCCAGCTCGGGATAAGCTACAACCTCGAATTTTGTTATTCTTTGCGAAAGCAAAGCGCCCGCTCCACCCACTGCTGCAAAATATACTACTTGATACTTTTTTAAAGCATCTTTAACTGCTTGATTGCGTGAACCTTTACCTATACACCCTTTCATCCCTGCAGCTAACATCTGGGGAGTATAAGCATCCATGCGCCCGCTGGTAGTAGGCCCTGCTGATCCGATTACCTGCCCTGGCTTCGGCGGAGTTGGTCCTACATAATAAATAACCTGGCCAGTTAAATCTAATGGAAGCTCTTCCCCATTTTCCATCAACTCTATTAGTTTTTTATGAGCTGCATCTCTTGCAGTATAAATAATTCCATTAATATAAACATTATCACCGGCTTCCAGAGATAAAACACCATCGTCACTCAGGGGAGTTTGCAGATGTTTAAAATCCATATTTATTACACCTCCCACTTTAATACATTTTTATATTACTATTTCACCATGCCTACTGGCATGACAATTAATATTCACTGCTACCGGCAGGCTGGCTATATGACACGGATAGGTCTCTATGTGCACAGCAAGAGCGGTAATCCTACCACCAAACCCCTGCGGCCCGATACCTAAATCATTTACTTTTTGCAGAATTTCTTTTTCCATTTCGGCATAATAATTGTCGGGGTTTTCATGGCCAAGCGGGCGGATTAAAGCCTTTTTGGCCAGATAAGCAACCTTTTCCAGGGTTCCCCCTAAGCCTATTCCAACTACAATAGGTGGGCAGGGGTTTGGGCCGGCTTTATTCACATGATCCACTACGAAATCAACTACTCCTTCATATCCGTCAGAAGGTTTGAGGATTTGGACGGTACTCATGTTTTCGCTTCCCCCTCCTTTGGGGGCAAAAGCAATCTTAACTTGATCTCCGGCAACCATTTCTAAATTAATTACTGCCGGAGTATTATCACCTGTATTAACTCTCTGGAGGGGATCTTCCACTATAGATTTTCGAAGGTAGCCTTCCGCATAGCCACGTCTTACCCCTTCATTAATTGCTTCATCTAATGTGCCTCCGGTTAAGATAGCTTCCTGTCCCCACTCCACAAAAAAAACAGCAAAACCGGTATCCTGGCAAAGAGGAATGTCACTATTCCGGGCTATTTGAATATTTTCCTCAAGCTGCTTGAGCACAGCTTTACCGGTAGGTGATTCTTCCTTATCTACCGATTCCGCAATAGCTTTACTAACATCTTCTCCCAGGTATCGATTGGCATCCTGACACATCATTGCTACTTTTTCTGATATTACCTCGGCATTAATTTCTCGCACGCATCAACACCTCCTGCCTCAAAATCCAGAAGCGCATCATAATTTCTGGCCCTATACCTTTAAACATAATAGGGATTTTTTTGTTATTCAATTTAACATTATTGATAAAAAGCACTGCTTAATCTTCTTCCAATTTATGTTTTAAAATTTCATTGACTACCTGAGGATTAGCTTTTCCGGAAGTAGCTTTCATTACCTGTCCTACAAGAAATCCCATGGCTTTTTTCTTTCCCTCCCGATAATCATTAACTGATGAAGGGTTATCTGCCATGACCCTGTTTACTATTTCTGCCAGTTCATCCTCATTGCTGATCTGCTCCATACCTTCTTCCTCTACTACCTCCCTGGGGCTGGTACCGGAATCAAAACTTTTTTCTAAAACATCTTTAGCCATTTTACCGGTAATGGTCCCTTCGTCAATAAGTTTAAGGAGTTCTACGAGGTAAGAAGGCGTAAACAAAACTTTGTCAGGTTCTTTTCCTTCAGCATTCATCAAAGCCAAAAAGTCCCCCATAATCCAATTGCTCACTGTTTTAGGGTGTGGATACTGTTGCAGGCACGCTTCAAAATAATTTGCCAACTTAGGATCGGCTGTAATTACCTCCGCATCGTATTGGGGTAAATTGTAATCATTAACATAACGTTCTATTTTCTGGGAAGCAAATTCAGGCAAATTAGCCCGGGTATTTTCAACCTCTTCAGTTGTCAACACAATGGGTGCCAGTTCGGGATCCACAAAACACCGGTAATCATGAGCCTGTAATTTATCTCTCATGACTATGGTTTTACCCTTGTCTTCTTCCCATCTCCTGGTTTGGGGTTTTACCCCTTCATTATTTTCCAACAATTCGGTCTGGCGCTTAATTTCAAATTCCAGGGCTTTTTCTACAGCTTTAAAAGAATTCATGTTTTTCAACTCCGTCTTGGCGCCAAAACCTGAAGAACCTTGTGGTCGCAAGGAAATATTCGCATCACAGCGTAAACTGCCTTCTTCCATTTTACAATCGGAAACTCGAGCATACTGCATTTTACTTTTAAGTTTTTCAAGATAGCGGCGGGCTTCTTGAGGGGATCTTATTTCAGGCTCCGACACTATCTCAATAAGAGGAACTCCCGCTCGATTGTAATCTACCAGAGAATACTCACCTGTTGACGCGTGCACAAGTTTACCGGCGTCTTCTTCCATGTGTACCCGTGTTATTCCTACTTTTTTGATTTCACCAGCTTCACTTTCGATTTCTAAAAATCCCCCACTGCCTATTGGAATAAAATACTGTGAAATTTGATAGCCTTTGGGTATATCCGGGTAAAAGTAGTTCTTACGGTCAAAACGACTATGCAGGGATACTTCGCAATTTAAAGCCAGAGAAGCCTTTAATGCCTGAGTAACTGCATAACTATTTAACAGGGGCATTGTTCCCGGAAATCCCAGGCATACCTCGCAAACATTCAAGTTGGGATCTGAGGTGAAGGAATTGGGACAACTGCAAAATAATTTGCTTTCCGTGTGTAATTCCACATGTACTTCCAACCCAACAACTACTTCGTATTCCATTTTGGTCCCCCATTATTTAAAAATATGTATTCAGTTTAATAGTTCTTTCTAATATAATCGAATTTCATACTATACTCTTGCATTAATATTATGCTAATACTCGGAAAATACTATATTACCGGCATGAAAGACACATTTGCTTCGCTTTCCAGCCGCATACTTAATTTAATTAAAGATTTTTCACTAAAAGGTTTGCCTACTAACTGTACACTTACGGGTAAATCATTGCTCTTACTCACCGGCAAGCATAAGGAAGGAAGCCCGGCAAGGCTTACCGGAGCACAAAACTCATCTATCTGATAATTCTCTGTAAAAGATTTTGTTTCCTCCAATAAAGGCGCCGGTAAACGAGTAACAGGTAAAATAAGTAAGTCACATTTTTCAAATACTCGGCTAAAGTCATCTTTAACCAGCGTCCAAACTTGCAGGGCTTTCTCATAGTATTTTTTATAATTATCTTCGTTTAAAAGATATGCCCCTAAAAAACTGCGCCGCCTTGCTTCTTCTCCGAAAGTATGTTTCCTGGTTTTTTGATACCATTCTTCCAGGTTTGCCCCCTCATAATGGTAGCCATAACGTATTCCATCAAAACGTGACAGGTTTGAAAAAGACTCCGATATAACCAGAATGTAGTAAGCCAAAAGTCCTGCCTTGAAATAAGGCAAAGAAACTTCTTGAAACTCCATATTACAATTTTTGAAAAGCTCAATATTGTTCTCTATGTTATCTTTGAAAGGTGCTTCTACCTGCTGCCAAATTTCTGTGGGATAACCGGCAGTTATAATATTGTTTTCTATCAAATCATCTTTCAGCGAAGTAGCAGATAAAGCTGAAGTGGCGAAATCCCGAGGATCGTAGCCACTTGCTATGTCAAGCATCAGCAAAAAGTCTTCAGCTTTTCGAGCCAAAAGCCCTACCTCAGACAGAGAAGAAGAAAAAGAAGTCAGTCCGTAACGCGAAATTACTCCCGGTGTGGGACATAACCCCATTATTCCACAATAAGAAGCAGCTTCCCTCAACCCGCCGCCGGTATCGGAAGCAATTGCTAACATTGCCTGATTGGCAGAAACAGCAGCAGCAGCGCCTTCACCAGCAGTTCTATCCAGATCCAGGGGGTTTCGGCTCCAAAAATAAGATGAGGTTTTTGTCGTTGCTCCCATGCCAAATTCATCCATGTTAGCCTTGCCCATAACTGCTCCTCCGGAATCAATGCTTCTCTGCACTACTTCTGCTGAGAAAGGTGAGTAATTATTTTCCAGAGCTTTTGTGCCGACAGTATTCGGAATGCCCTCCAGGGCAAGATCATCTTTAATGACCAGGGGTATGCCTCCCAGGGGAGGCAAGGCTTCATCAGCGGAAACTTTCTTATCAACTGCGTCTGCTTGCTGTAAAGCATTCTCGCCTGTAATCGTAATTAAAGATTTTAAGCGATCATTTGTATATTCCAGGCGTGTTATGGCATTTTCAACCAATTCTCGCGCTTTTATTTCTTTTTTCTTTATGGCTTTCACCGCTTCAGCAGCAGACATTGTATTATGATTCATTTTGATTTAGGCAAGTATACTCCCACTTTTATACGATAGCTTAAGTAGAAGGGGTATCGCCAGTCCTCCTCTCTAAAAACGGGGTAGAAGCCAGTTAAGGCTTGAGCCGGTCAACCAGAGTATCGAAATTATGAATAAGTTAACAAGTTAACACACAGTGTACTTTAATACTCAATAATGGGTGGAACCCGATAAAAGCCCTCCTCAAAATTCTCGGCCATTTCCCATAACTTATGCTGGTTTTTGCGTTGTTGGGCCTTATCTTCTCTCTGCACATTGTTTCCTTCATATTTGTAAACAGTAGGTAACACTTCTGTAGTATCAATGGAAAATAAAGGCTCCAACCAACTTTCCAGGCTATAAATATCTTCAATGATCTTTTCTACTTCTTTTTCGCTTCCTTCTATTTTTACCGTCTGTAAAAGATTTTGCACATCTTCCCGGTTTATCTTCATTTAATTCCCTCCCTCGACCAAATCATTCGTATTATAACATACCCTAATCATCAATAAAAGAAAACACCGTAAAGAAAAACTCGATTACCCTATTACCAAACGGATGATTATTTAGGATATTCCCACTATTTGCCTGAATTGATTTTCATTTAGCACTCGCACCCCTATTTCCCGGGCCAGCTCAACCTTACTGCCCGGATCTTCACCTACTACCAAAAAGTCTGTTTTTCCACTTATGGAACCGGCAACACGGCCTCCTTTTTCTTCCACTAAACGCCGCGCCTCTTCACGAGGCATGGTAAGAGTACCGGTAAAAACAAAGCTTTTTCCTGCAAGTTCTTCATTATATGTATTTGTAACCGGTTCCTTAAAATTCACACCGGCTTTTCTTAATTTATTTAAGATTACCTCTGTTTGGCCCTTTTCAAAATAACCAACTATGGAAGCGGCTATCTTGGGGCCAATTTCTTCCAAATCTTCCAGTTCTTTCAAAGAAGCAGCTGCAAGATCATCTAAATGAAGGAAATGCGAAGCAAGGGTGCGGGAGACTTTTTCCCCTACAAAGCGGATTCCCAGCCCGTGAAGCAGCCGGTGCAAAGGGTTTTGCTTGCTCTTTTCAATAGATTCCAAAAGATTTTGCCCGGATTTTTCCGCCATTCTTTCCAGGCTCACCAAAGAATAAATATCAAGGTAGTAAAGGTCACCTATATCTCTTGCCAACCCATTATTCCATAACTGTTCAGCAACTGCCGGGCCTAATCCATCAATGTCCATTGCTCTCCTGGAAGCAAAATGAATAAGCCTCTCTACAGCTTGAGCTGGACAGGCAGGATTCAAACAACGTACTATGGCTTCTTCCGGCAGCCTCTCTACAGGATTGCCACAAGCAGGACAATCGGCAGGCATCACGAATTTTCTTTCTCTCCCTGTCCTTTTTTCTTTATCTACCTTTATGACTTCAGGTATTATGTCACCTGCTTTGCGAATGACAACATTGTCGCCAAGGAGAATGTCTTTCTCTTTTAAATAATCCTCATTGTGCAAACTGGCCCTTTTAACGGTGGAACCGGCAAGCTGCACCGGTTCTAATATGGCCACGGGAGTAATAGCTCCTGTCCGCCCTATATTTACTTCGATATCACGCACCATGCTAGAAGCTTCTTCGGCAGGAAACTTAAAAGCTACTGCCCACCTTGGTGAACGTGATGTATATCCCAAGCGGTCATGCCACTTATAATTATTAACTTTGATTACTGTTCCGTCCACATCGTATGCAAGTTCATGACGTTTGTCCATCCAACGGCGGCAGTAATTCATTACGCTTTCAATGTCTGGGCAATATTCCCAATGAGGATTAAGAGGAAGCCTTAAATCCTGCAAGTATAACAGCATTTTATAATGCGAATTAACCTCCAGGTTATGCTCACCGGTCCCGTAAATAAAAATTTTGAGCGGCCTTTGAGCAGCAATTCGCGGATCTAACTGGCGCACCGAACCGGCAGCAGCATTACGGGGGTTGGCAAAAGTGGTTTCACCTCGTTCGCTGCGTTCTCTATTCAACTTCTCAAAATCATCGTGGTTGATATAAACTTCTCCCCTCACTTCTAAAGTAAGAGGTTTTTTTAACTGCAGGGGAATCTGACGGATTGTTTTCAAGTTGGCCGTAATATCTTCCCCAACGTAACCATCCCCCCGGGTAGCACCGTGCACCAAGCGCCCTTCTTCGTAAAGCAGGGAGACTGCAAGTCCGTCTATTTTGAGCTCAACTACATAATCTACTTGTTTATTATCTAACATGCGAGTGATACGCTGATGATAATCTTGTAGTTCTTCCCAGGTAAATGCATTTTCCAGGCTAAGCATGGGAACCCTGTGTCCCACACTGGAAAATGCAGCAAGAGGTTCGCCACCCACCCTTTGAGTTGGAGAATCTTCCGTTATCAAGTGAGGATACTTAGCTTCCAACTCTTGAAGTTCTTGTATTAAAAGGTCAAAATCCCGGTCAGAAATTTGGGGACCATCCAGAACATGGTAATAATAATTATGCTCTTCTATTTGCTCTCTAAGGGCAGAAATGCGCTGCCCGGCTTCCTGTTCATTCTGCACACATTTTACCTCTCTTTTTCTTTAAGCGATTCCCGAATAAAAGAAACAATATTATCCAGTGACGTCCCCGGTGAAAATACTTCATGGACATAGCCTTTACTTTTCAATTCTTCCCTGTCATCTTCAGGGATAATTCCTCCCAGTATCAACAGTATGTCTTCGGCATCATTATCTTTTAATAATTTCTTAACGCGAGGCACCAAGGTCATATGAGCGCCGGATAATATACTAAGCCCCACAACATCGACATCTTCCTGGATAGCTGCTTCTACAATTTGTTCCGGTGTTTGATGCAAACCTGTATATACAACCTCCATGCCGGCATCACGAAGCCCTCTGGCTACAACTTTTGCTCCCCGGTCATGTCCGTCCAGACCGGGTTTAGCTACCAAAGCCCTTATTTTTCTATCTGCCAATATTATCCCTCCTCGATCATAATTAATCAGATAAAGCATCTTTCACGGGCTTAAATTTTCATACGTGAAAAAATATTTCATGCGAAAGTCATCGTAAAATTAAAAAAGAGGTTTTTCCCGATATTCGCCAAAAACTTCTTTTAAAGCAGCTACAATTTCTCCCTCAGTCGCATAAGCTTTAACCGCTTCCAGGATAAAAGGAATAATATTTTGGTCACTTACGGCTACTTCTTTTAATTTTTCCAGCGATTTTTTAACTGCTTCATTGTTTCTGTTTTGACGTAAAGTTTTTACTCGTTCTACCTGATTTTGTTCCACCTCAGGGCCAATTTTTAGAATCTCTATATCCGGTGGCTCTTCACTGGTAAATTGGTTTACCCCTACAACTATCTTTTCCTGCTTTTCAAGTTCTCTCTGATAACGATAAGCAGCATTGGCAATTTCTTGTTGGAAAAATCCTTCTTCAATTGCCTTTATAACTCCCCCGAATTTTTCGATTCGAGCAAAATATTCCTCCGCGCCTTCTTCCATCTGGTTAGTTAAGCTTTCCATAAAATAAGAACCTGCCAGAGGGTCAATTGTATTTGTTACCCCTATTTCATACGCCATTATCTGTTGAGTTCTCAATGCTATTCTTACCGCTTTTTCTGTGGGCAATGCCAGCACCTCATCCATAGAGTTAGTATGCAGGGATTGAGTGCCTCCTAAAACTGCTGAAAGCCCTTCATAAGCAGTTCTTACTATATTGTTTTCAGGTTCCTGCTCCGTAAGGCTACACCCGGCTGTTTGGGTATGAAAACGCAGCATCCATGAGCGGGGATCTTGGGCTCCGTATTTTTCTTTCATTCTCCTTGCCCAGATGCGTCGAGCTGCACGATATTTGGCAATCTCTTCAAAAAAGTCCAGGTGAGCATTGAAAAAAAATGACAGCCGCGGCGCGAAGTCATCTACATTCAATCCGGCCTCTATTCCGGCTTCCACATAAGCAAAGCCATCTGCAAGAGTAAAGGCTAGTTCCTGTATTGCTGTAGATCCGGCTTCACGAATATGATATCCACTAATGCTCACAGTATTCCAACGGGGCACATATTTATGCCCATATTCAAAAATGTCGGTAATAAGGCGTATGGAAGGTTCGGGGGGGAAAATCCATGATTTTTGGGCAATGTATTCTTTAAGGATGTCATTTTGAATGGTACCGCCTATATTGTCCAAACTTACACCTTGTTTTTCCGCAGCCGCTATATACATACACCATAAAATCGATGCCGGCCCGTTAATAGTCATTGAGGTAGTGATCTGATCCAGTGGAATTGAATTAAAAAGTGCCTCCATATCCTGCAGTGAATCTATGGCCACTCCGCAACGGCCTACCTCTCCTTCAGCTCGGGGATGATCGGAATCATACCCCATGATGGTAGGCATATCAAAGGCTACACTTAGGCCGGTTTGTCCCTGTTCCAACAGGTATAAATAACGTTGGTTAGTTTGAAAAGCATCCCCGAATCCGGAAAATTGCCGCATGGTCCAAAGTCTACCCCGGTACATGTTTGGGTGCACACCTCTGGTGTATGGGTGCTCCCCCGGAAATCCTATATCTTCCAGGTAATCTAATTCTCTAATATCATCCGGTGTATAAAGATCTTTAATGGGTTCTCCGGAAATGGTGGTATATTCCGGCAAGCGGTCACTATGCTTACTCAAGGAATTATTTCTCCATTCTTGTTCTCTCTTATTTATTTTTTCCAGATTTTCATCAGACATGTAATTAAGCACCTCTCACTTTTTTATTCCATAGAAGTTGGCAAACCAATTTTATGAAGCAATTCGTGGGCCAGAGTATAAGGATCAGTCCGCCGATTCAAAAGATCTTCTACCAGATCTTCCACAGATACCCGTGCCTGAATACGATTCCATACTTCCGACTTAACCAGGTATTCTAACTGGTCTACAAATTCTTGCCGGGCACGTTGTTTTCTAATCTTTTGCAGTTGCCCGCTTTCTTCTAAGTAAAGGCGGTGTTGGGAAATTTCATCCCACAGTTCTCTAACTCCTTCACCTTCCAGTGAATTAGTACTTATTATAGGAGGGCGCCAATCTCCTCCGGGGCTGAGATCTAGCATGGCTTCCAGTTCTGTGACCGTCCTATCTTTGCCGGGTAAATCTGCTTTATTAACTACAAAAATATCGGCGATTTCCATTACTCCGGCTTTTATAGTTTGAACACTATCGCCTGCCGCAGGCGTAAGCACTAATACCGTGGTGTCCGCATACTTAACTACATCTATCTCCGACTGTCCCACTCCAACAGTTTCAATGAAAATGATATCTTTGCCGAAAGCATCAACTATTTTCACTGCTTCTCTGGTAGTCCTGGACAAACCACCCAGTGCACCTCGGCTGCCCATACTGCGAATATATATACCATCATCCATTACATGATCCTGCATGCGGATCCTGTCTCCCAAGATTGCCCCTCCACTAAATGGACTGCTGGGATCCACGGCAATAACTCCCACCGCTAAACTCTGACGGCGAATTAGCCCCAGCAGGTGATCGACGAGGGAACTCTTGCCCGTGCCGGGGGCACCGGTAATACCCACAACGAAAGCATTACCGGTATGCGGATATATTTTTTTAAGTATTTCTGTCTTAGCCGGGTCATCATTTTCTACCATGGAAATCAACCGGGCCAATGCCCGGCGATCACCCTGCAGCAATTTTTTTTCCAATTACTGCCACCACCTGTTTTAATTATTTATTAATGTTCGATCCCTGCCCTGGCATCAACGCCGCTACTATAATGATGCTTTATTTCTTTTACCTCGCTAACCAGATCAGCAATTTTTATAATTTGGGGCAGAGCATTTCGACCGGTTAAGATAATATCAACGTGGCGGGGCTTATCACGCAACACCTCTATGACTTCATCCCCAGGTATAAGGCCAAAATCCAGAGCTACATTTATTTCATCCAAAACTACCATATCATAATTATCACTAAATATGGCCTCTCTGGCGCTTTCCCAGCCTTCCATCGCCAGTTTTACATCTACCGGGTCGGGGTTAATCCTATGTACGAACTCATCCCTGCCCGCTTTAATAATAGTTACACCGGGCATTTTTTCCAGTGCCCAAAATTCCCCATAATCACGGCCTTTCATGAAGTGCAGTAAATAAACCCGGTAACCATGGCCTATTGCACGTAAAGCCTGTCCTATAGCAGCCGTGGTTTTACCTTTACCCTCCCCCGTATACACCATAATCAGCCCGCGGGAATCATTATTCTCCTCTGTCATGCTATTTATTCCTTTCACGACAAGCTAAAAAATTAACCTTTCAGCAAATTCCGGGATATTACCAGTCTTTGCACTTCGGAAGTACCCTCATATAATTCGGTAATTTTCGCATCCCGCATAAAACGCTCTACAGGATACTCACGGGTATACCCATAACCACCAAAAATTTGCACCACCTTGGTAGTAACCTCCATAGCAGTCTCAGCGGCGTAAAGCTTCGCCATGGAAGATGCCTGGCTATAGGGCAGCCCTTCATTTTCTAAGAATGCTGCTTGATATGTCAACAACCGTGAAGCCTCAATTTTAGTGGCACAATCAGCCAGCATAAATGAAATGGCCTGGAAATTACCGATAGGTTGTCCGAATTGCTGACGCTGTTTGGCATAATCTACTGCCGCATCCAGTGCTCCCTGGGCTATGCCAACTGCTTGGGCAGCTATTCCATTACGTCCACCATCCAGCACGCTCATGGCAATTTTAAACCCTTCACCCTCTTGTCCGAGAAGATTTTCCTTCGGGATTCTACAATCTTCAAATATTAGCTCCAGTGTGGGGGAAGAGCGCAACCCCATTTTCTTTTCTTTTTTCCCAAAAGTAAAGCCGGGAGTGTCTTTTTCTACGATAAAAGCACTGATTCCTTTGGCTTTTTTCTCCGGATCGGTCATGGCAAAAACTACATATATTTCAGCATCGCCTGCATTGCTTATAAATATTTTGGTTCCGTTAAGTATATATTCGTTACCGTCAAGAACTGCCGTAGTCTTTTGCGCAGCTGCATCGGTGCCGGCCTGTTCTTCAGTTAAACCAAATGCGCCCAGTTTTTCACCTTTGGATAAAGGCTGGAGGTACTTCTGCTTCTGCTCCTCTGTGCCGAACTTAAAAATAGGCCAACTGCACAATGAAATATGTGCCGAAAGCGTTGTTCCTGCCGATGCTTCCACTCTTGAAAGTTCTTCCACTGCGATTACATAGCTTAAGTAGTCAGCACCTTCTCCGCCGTATTCTTCCGGCCAGGGAATACCCGTAATGCCGATCTTTCCCATCTGGTCAAATAATTCCCGTGAAAATTCTTCGTTCTCATCCCTTTCCGCGGCTCCGGGCTCTACTTCATTCACAGCAAAATCCCGGATCATTTTACGCATCATTTCATGCTCTTCCGTTAATCTAAAATCCATTACTACAACCTCCTATTATTATGTTTAATTTAAAACTTCCCTGGCTATAACCATTCTCTGAATCTGATTTGTGCCTTCATAAATCTGGGTTACCTTAGCGTCACGAAAATATTTTTCTACATGATATTCTTTCAAGCCTCCTCTTGCTCCCATTAAAGAAACACTTTTAGATGAAGCATCCATGGCTAAATCGGTAGCCATAACTTTGGCCATAGAAGATTCTTTGGTACATTTTTCTCCCCTGCTTTTCAACCAACCAGCCCGGTAAACCATAAGTTTGGCTGCTTCCAGGCGGGTAAAATAATCGGCCAAAGTACATGAAACTCCTTGAAAATCAAAGAGCTTCTGCCCGAATTGTTCCCTCTGCCGGGTAAAATCCAGTGCAATTTCTAAAGAAGCGGAAGCAATGCCTAAAGCTTGAGCAGCAATGCCTATACGTCCACCATCTAAAAGAGAAAGTGCAATAGGAAAACCTTCACCTTCTTTTCCCAGCCGGTTATTAAGTGGTATTCGAGCATCTTCAAAAACAAGCTCTACAGTTGTAGAACCATTTAATCCCATTTTTTCTTCTTTTGTGCCAATAAGCATCCCCGGAGTATCTTTATCTACTAAAAATGCTGTAATGCCTTTCTTTCCTATGGAAGAGTCTATTGTAGCAAAAACAGTATAAACATCGGCTTCCCCACCATTCGTAATAAATACTTTGCTGCCGTTAAGGTAATAATATTCATCTTCCAGGCGAGCAGTAGTGGAAATTGCGCCTGCATCAGACCCGGCCTGCGTTTCTGTAAGAGCAAAGGCGCCCAACCATTCACCCGAAGCCAGGCGAGAAAGATATTTATTCTTTTGTGTTTCCGTTCCATAGTACAAAATAGGATATGTCCCCACCGATGTATGAACTGATAAAATACCGCCGGTAGAAGGACAAGCTTTGGAAATTTCTTCAATCAAAAGCACATAACTCAAGAAGTCATCGCCTTTGCCACCCCATTCTCGAGGAAGCGGTAAACCCATGTACCCTCTTGCTGCCATTTCTTGCAATGCTTCCCGGGGAAACATTTTTTTCTCATCAATTTCTTTTGCCCTTGGTTTTATATGCTCTTGAGTAAATTGCCGATATTCTTCTCGTTTGCGTTGATGGTGTGCGCTTAAGTTAAAATTCATCTTTTTTATATGCCTCTCTTAATTTATTATTTCACTGCCTTGACTATAATTGCCTCTCCCTGTGCCATTCCACTACAAATAGTTGCCATACCGTATAAACCACCCCGCCTTCTAAGTTCAGAAACCAGAGTCATAAGAATACGCGCTCCGCTTGCACCAATAGGATGTCCCAAGGCCACAGCCCCTCCATTCACATTTACTTTGTTTTCATCCCAATTGCCCAAACGGATACAAGTCCGTGCCACAGCAGCAAAAGCTTCATTTACCTCTATCAGATCCATATCATCAATTTTTAAGCCTGCCTTCAGTAATGCCTGCCTTCCCGCTGCTTCCGGCACAGTGGATATGCGTGACGGATCATCAGAAGCTACTCCGTGAGAGATGATTTCAGCCAGGATGGGAACCCCCAGCTCTCGGGCTTTTTCTTCACACATAATAACCAGTGCTCCCGCACCATCACTTATAGGAGGAGCGTTTCCGGCAGTGACAGCTCCATCTTTTTCAAAAACTGGAGGCAGTTGGGCAAGTTTTTCATAAGTAGTGTCTTCTCTGGGCAATTCATCAGTATCTATTATTTTGGTTTCTTTTTTATGTTTTACTTCCACAGCCGTAATTTCATCATCGTAATAACCATGATTGATTGCTTTGACAGCCAACTGATGACTGCGCAGAGACCACTCATCTGATTCTTCTCGAGTTACTCCATACGAAGCCGGAACTTTACCGCCGTGGATACCCATATGCACGTTATATAGGGGACACCACAGGCCGTCTTTGATCATGGCGTCAGGTAGAGAAGCAGGCCCCATCCGCATGCCTATTCGCCCTTTTTCCATTAAATGTGGGGCGGCGCTCATATTTTCCATTCCGCCGGCAACTACCGTTCGAGCTTCGCCGGCACGAATCATCATATCTGCTTGATTAACCGCTCGTAAGCCCGAAGCACAAACTTTATTTATTGTTTCCGAAGGGATTTCCATGGGGAAACCTGCTTTTATAGTGGCCTGCCGTGAAGGTATTTGCCCCGTTCCGGCTTGGACAACCATACCCATAATCACATAATCTATATGTGAAGGTAAAACTCCCGTTTTACCTAAGGCACCTTTCATAGCTGCGGCTCCCAATTCTACTGCAGATACTGAAGATAATGAACCCAAAAATTTACCAAAAGGAGTTCGCGCCCAACCCGTTATAACATTTCCAGACATTTATTCACCCCTGTTAAGATACATCCTTACCTTCTTTAAAGTTCAATATTCGTGAAACAGGGATTAAAATCCTTCATTATCAAGCCTATTCTTGCAGGACAATTCTATAAGGCCCTATAGGCAATATCACGCCGGCAATATGCGCCTTCAAAATCAATTTTATCTACAGCACGGTAGGCCTTTTCTACCGCTTCTTTAATTCCGGTTTCCATTGCGGTAATACTTAAAACCCTTCCGCCGGCAGTAACAATTAATTTTCCTTCTTTAGCAGTCCCCGAATGAAATACGAACACGCCAGCTTCTTGTGCTGCATCATCCAGGCCTTTTATCACTTTACCTTTTTCGTAAGAGCCGGGATAACCACCTGAAGCCATTATTACGCAAACAGCAGCTTCATCTTTCCAGTGCCAATCACCTTTAAGTTTCCCTTTAGCAGCCGACAGCAAAACCGATGCCAGATCTGAATTCAAGCGTGGCAAAATTGCCTGTGTTTCCGGATCCCCAAAGCGCGCATTAAATTCTAAGACTTTCGGACCATCATCCGTAATCATTAATCCCGCATAAATAACCCCGCGGTAAATTAAGCTTTTCCTTTGCATACCTTCTATCAGGGGCTTAAAAACTTTTTCTTTGACGTATTTTGTTTTTGCGAAGTTTATCACCGGGGCAGGGCTGTATGCACCCATCCCGCCGGTATTAGGGCCGCTATCTCCTTCTCCGATGGGTTTGTGATCCTGAGATGACGGCATAACCCAAAAATCATTTCCATCAGTCAAAGCCAGCAGAGAAACCTCTTCACCCTGTAATTTTTCCTCAATTACCACTCTGTTGCCGGCATCGCCGTAAATCTTATCTACCATAATTTGCTGCAAAGCCATATCGGCTTCTTCAGTATTGTTAGTCACGTATACTCCCTTGCCGGCAGCAAGCCCGTCTGCCTTAATAACCAGAGGCCTCTCCTGATGGCGTACATAATCTAAAGCTGCCTGATAATTAGAAAAAAACTCATATCCGGCAGTAGGAATCCCGTATTCCATCATAAATTCTTTAGCCCATACTTTGCTTCCTTCCAACAGTGCGGCTTTTCTTTCGGGCCCTAATATAGTCAGACCTTCCTGCCAAAAGTAATCAACAATTCCTGCTACCAATGGAGCTTCCGGCCCAACAATGGTTAAGTCTACTTTATTTTTACGGGCCAATGCAGCCAATGCCGGCAAATCCTCCATGTCTACTTTAACACAATGAGCAATGGCAGCAATTCCGGCATTTCCGGGAACACAAAAAATAGCTTCTACACTGGAGCTTTGGGAAAGTTTCCAGGCCAGCGCATGTTCCCTGCCGCCGCCTCCAATAATCAAAATACGCAATGATTTTCCCCCTACCGGTATTTAAAATTCTTAATGTTTAAAATAACGCCTTCCCGTAAATACCATAGCAATACCATGACGGTTGCAAGCATCAATTGATTCCTGGTCTTTAAGGGAGCCCCCCGGTTGGATTATGGCAGTAATACCTGCCCTGGCTGCTTCTTCTACCGTATCCGAAAAGGGAAAGAATGCATCAGAAGCTAAAACTGCTCCTTCGGCCTTCTCTCCTGCTTGTTCCAGGGCAATGCGCGCAGCGCCTATTCTGTTCATCTGTCCTGCTCCGATGCCGTAAGTCATTTCCGAGGCACCTACGACAATGGCATTGGATTTTACATGCTTAACTACACAAAGATTAAAAGCCAGAGCTTTCATTTCTTCCTGTGTCGGTTGACGCTCCGTAACAACTTTTCCTTCATGGGCTTTAACGGGGTAAGTATCAATTTCTTGCACCAGCAGTCCCCCGTTTAATTTTTTATAATTGAGTTTATAATGATCCTCATTACTACTTTTGAGGGGAATAGTTAAAAGTCGGACGTCCGGCTTGGCCTGCAAAACCTCAAGTGCCTCCGCTTCAAAAGAGGGCGCTGCCACTACTTCCAAAAATATTTTTGACATTTCCCTGGCAGCCTCTGCATTTATTTCCCGGTTCACCACAACAATGCCACCGAAAATTGATACTGGGTCGGCATCGTGGGCTTTTTTATATGCTTCTGTTACATTATTTCCCATCCCTACGCCACAGGGGTTAGCATGTTTAACTGCCACCACAGTGGTTTCATCAAATTCTTTAACCAGTTCCCATGCTGCATCAAGATCATTAAAATTATTAAACGAAAGATCCTTCCCGTGCAGCTGTTGTGAGGTGGCTATAGTACCATCCGGCGCAGCCGCATCTTTAAAAAAAGCCGCCCTTTGCTGGGGATTTTCTCCATAACGCAGGTCCTGAACTTTATGAAATGGCAGCATAAGATATTCCGGAAAATTGCTTTCTTCTGAATCCTGTAGAGAAGAAAGATACCCGCTGATAAAGGAGTCATATTCTGCGGTATGGGCAAAAGCTTCCGTAGCCAAACGTGAGCGAGTATTTTTGCTTAAATCACCGTAAGTGTCCAGCTCGGCTAAAACCATGCTGTACCTTTGTGGGTTAACCAGAACAACCACGTCCCGGAAATTTTTAGCTGCTGCCCTAAGCATCGCCGGCCCACCAATATCAATATTTTCTATTGCATCCTCCATAGTTACCCCTTTTTGAGAAATAGTCTTCACAAAGGGGTAAAGGTTAACCACAACCATATCTATATAGTCAATTCCTTCCTGCTGCATCTGCTCCCGGTCTTCTTCCATATCACGACGGGCAAGGATGCCGCCGTGAATTTTAGGATGAAGGCTTTTTACTCTTCCCCCCAATATTTCCGGAAACCCGGTTAACTCATTTACTTTCTTTACGGGGAGCCCTTCTCCTTCAAGCATGCGCGCAGTCCCTCCCGTAGATACAAGCGACCAGCCTCTTTGGTTTAGTTCCCGGGCAAATTCCAGAATTCCTTCTTTGTCTGATACGCTAATCAGCGCTGTTTTGTTCCTCTGGTTCATAGATAAAACACCTTCTTCCCTCAACATTTAAAAAGCCGCGACAATACAAATCAATGGCTC
>PUKQ01000101.1 GCA_003550565.1 Syntrophomonadaceae bacterium | reverse complement strand
TTAAGATCGTAATTTATATACTCCAGCATTTTGATACAACCATGAGGTGTGCACGGTATATAACACTCTTCGCCAATCAAAAGGTTGCCAATATTAATAGGATGAAAGCCATCTACGTCTTTTTCCGGGGAAATAGCGTGAATAACTTCTTCATCTTTGATATGATCAGGTAAGGGAAGCTGCACCAAGACACCATGAATATTTTCATCATTGTTGAGGCGATGCACCATCTTCATAAGCTCTTCCTGGCTGGTTGTGTCCGGCAGGCGATGTATTTCGGAGTAAAATCCCAGCTTATGGCTTGTTTTTTCCTTATTATTTACATATTTATGGGAAGCCGGATCATCGCCCAAAATAACCACTGCTAAACCGGGGATTTTATCCGTCTTCTTTTTTATTTGTTCCATTTCCTCGGCAATTTCCGCTCTTATCTGTTTGGCTACATCCGGTCCTTTTATTAATTCAGCCGTCATAAATAATAACCTCCTTAGATATTATTTTGATCTTAATGTTTATGAAACCCCTTCTAAACGTATAGCTCCCATAATCTCATCGTCAACTTCCACGGGAGATCTGTAATCCATTTCATATCCCATGGCTGAGGAAAGAGCAGCAATGATTTTCCAATCGGGAAGTGCCTGAGCCGGTGGATCTAAAGCACAATCATGTTGCTGCAAGACTCCTTCCAGGTTGGTAAATGTGCCTTCTGTCTCCAGAAAACTTGCGCCGGGTAAGACCACATCAGCATAACGAGTAGCGGGAGTAAGGAAAAGCTCCTGAACTACCAGGAATTCCAAGCCGGAATAAGCATCACGCCCCTGTTTTTCATTACTTATATGCCGATTGTCCCCTACCATATATAATCCTTTAATTTCGCCTTCAGCGGCACCCTTATATATTTTTTCCGCATTATACCCTTCTGCGGATGGCAGTTCCACCTGCCACAGTTCTGCAAAATTCTTACGGGCTTCTGCATCATCCATGCGATTAAAGCCGGGCAAAAGTTCTGGAATACCGCCCAAATCAAGACCTCCCTGATTATTGCTCTTTTCATGCATAAGAAGGATACCGGCATTATCATCTTCTATTTGATGGACAGCAAGATGAATTTGGGCAAGAGCTGCCGTATTTTCATAACCTTGATCAGCCACGAAATCTTCACCTACCAGGGTTAATGCTTTCCGAGCTTGCATAATGTATGAAGCCGCTTTTTGTATATCTTCTTCCGAGACAGCGGTTTCAGCAGCAACTTTATCAAGGGTAAAACTACTTAGCTCTTCCCATGCCTTTTTCAGATCACCGTCAAGTTCTTCTGATTTCCCTTCCAATACTATCCTTAATAGGCCTTTAACCAGAGTATTATAAGTTCCAGCCTTTGGCTGTAATTTGAGATGAGCATCTTGATTAATCTCAGTTTCTGCAGTATTTATAACTACCAACCTCGCCCCTCTGTAGCGAACTGCCGACTGCACATCCATGGCGGCTACAGGATGAGTTTTGGTTATATCAGATCCCCATAACACTAAAGTATCAGCCAAACTAATAGCCTCCAGATCACTGGTAGAACCTCCTACTCCTAAAATATCATCAAGGGCTAAACTGGCATTTTCAAATCCGCCATAAACTCCAATTTCCAGGTTATTAGTGCCCATAGCAGCCCTGGCAAGTTTTTGCAGAAGGTAGCTTTCTTCATTGGTAAGGCGCCCGGAACTTAAAACAGCCAGAGATTGCCCACCACTTTTCTCTTTTATTTCTTTAAAACGTCGGGCTGCATATTCCAAAGCTTCCTCCCAGGTAGTTTCCTGAAGTTCTCCTTTTTCCCGATCACCTTTCCTAATCAATGGGGTAGTAATTCGTTCTTCACTCTGCAAATAATCAAAACCAAATTTTCCTTTCACACAAATCCGTATGCCGGGATTATCGCTTTCTTCCGCAGCATTGATCTTAACCACCCGATTATCTTTCACTTTGTAACTCAGCATACAGCCTACTCCACAATGGTTACATACACCGGCAACTTCCTCAAACTCCCACTCTCGGCCCTGCCACAGACGTCCTTTTTCCACCAGAGCACCTACGGGGCATACTTCCACACATATGCCACAAGAAATACATCCGGCATCTTCCAGGGTTATTTTGCTTTCATCCCTACCAAAATCTACCCGCGAATCGACTCCGTTTTCATTTAAGTCAAAAACAAACCGGTTGGCTATCTCACGGCAAGCTCTGATGCAGCGACCACAAAGTATACATTTATCGGGATCACGATAGATATAATAATCAGAGTCGTCAATAACAGCACTTCTGTCTGCACCTACCGGGTAAAACTCTCTGGCAGGATTTATGCCGGTTTTGTAAGCTCCTTCTTGCAGCTGGCAACTGCCACTTTCTTCGCAGGTAAGGCATTCTTCCACAGGGTGAGTAGATAAAAGAAAAGACAATATTTCCCTGCGGCTAGCAATTACCTCCGGAGTGTCTGTTGTAACTTCCATACCGTCAGTAACAAGTGTGTTACAAGATGTTACCGGCCTCTTAATCCCATTTACTTCTACCAAACACATCCGGCAATAACCCAGCGGACGCAGTTGTGGATGATAACACAGGGTGGGGATGAAAACCCCTATTTTTCCCGCTGCCTGGTAGATAGTGGTTCCTTCCTCAACATAAACCCGTTGCCCGTTTATGGTTAAACTTACTATCATGGTTGTTTTTTCCCTCCCCTAAAAAATTTGTAAATCATATATCTAAAAAGTTATGATAATCAGCTACTAAAAAGGTACTAGCCATTTGTTACTGCCAGCAATACACGGTAACAGCGCAGGCATCGTTCTGCCTCATCTAAAGATTGAGTATTATGTAAACCGTAACTAACTTCCCGAAAATCTCCCAATCTCTGCTCTACGGGGATAAGCCTTTCTTCCTCGCGCTCATATCCTCCGGGCTGATCTACGTTTTCTTCCGGATCGTAAACTTTCAACTGATCCAGCAACTGTTGCATCTGGTCTTCTTCCCTAACCTGTACTTTTCCTTGCTGCAGGTATTGGTCCATGTAATAGGCTGCCCGATTGCCGGTAGCGATTGCTTTTATTACAGTATCTGCGCCATACACTGCGTCTCCACCGGCAAATATTCCAGGAACAGCCGTTTCACAAGTAATAGAATCGGCCTTAATGTTACCCCCCTTACCGGTTTCGATACCACCACCCTCTGAGATAAAATCAAAAACAGGGGCCTGACCTATGGCCGGCACTACTGTGTCTACATCAAGGATAAATTCGGAGCCTTCTATGGGAACAGGCCTTCTCCGGCCGCTCTCATCCGGCTCTCCAAGCTTCATGCGAACGCATTCCAGGCCGGTTACCTTCCCTCCCTCGGCTATAATTCGGGAAGGGTTAGCCAGGAAGTGGTAAATAACACCTTCATCTTCCGCATCTTCAATCTCCACATCATGGGCCGGCATTTCAGCCCTTGAACGACGATATACGATATAAACTTCTTTTGCCCCCATACGGAGAGAAGAACGCGCACAGTCGATAGCAACATTACCTCCGCCAATTACGGCCACATGATCGCCAAGTTCAACTTTTCCACCCAGGCTTATATTACGTAGAAATTCCACCCCGGGTATAAAACCTTTGTAGCCTTCCTTTTCTCCTTCAACACCCATATCAGTGCTCTCATGCAGGCCGGCAGCTATAAAAATACCCTTATACCCTTCATTTTGTAGTTCCTCCAGGGTAACATCTTTTCCTACGTCAGTATTTAAGCGTAATTCCACACCGGCCTTGGTAATCATCTCCACTTCCCGGTTTAAAATATCCCACGGCAGGCGGTATGAGGGTATCCCTACCGCCATCATTCCTCCGGCCACCGGTAATTTTTCAAAAATAGTAACAGAATAACCCAAACGGTTTAACCGGTCTGCGGCACTTAATCCTGCAGGGCCGGCACCAATAACCGCAACTTTATCTCCGGTTGACTTTTCCTTTTTTTGAGCTAAATCTTCAGTTTCCCTGTTTAAATCGAGCTCAAAATCAGCTACAAATCGTTTTATGTTTCTAATAGAAACGGGAGCATCCAGTTGATTGCGGCGGCAATTTTCTTCACAGGGATGTACACAAACCCTTCCCAATGAACCAGCCAGAGCTGTTTTTTCCCTGATTGTAGCCAGCGAATCTTCAAAAGCTCCTTCCCGCAAGAAACCTATATAACAGGGAATATCCACATGCGCAGGGCAACCATTTAAGCAAGGCGCCGTCACTTTGGTGTGGTAATTATAAGAAGGAACTCCGGAAAAATAGGGCTTACTTCCGTCTTCTTTTTCTCCTTCTTCTTCTGGAATCAAGCGTTTTTTGAAATCATGGGCATAATACTGGAGGGCATCCAATAAAGGCTTGGGGGCAGATTGACCTAATTCACAGAAAGATGTATCCCTTATTAATTTTCCCCAACGCTGTAAAGAGTCATAATCTTTTTCTTTGCCTCTGCCTTGAGTGATCCGCTCCAGCACCCTCTCAATCATGGCTGTTCCAACCCGGCAAGGGATACAGCGCCCACAGGATTCTTCCTGAACTCGCTGAAAATACTCTCGCAAAATCTCCACAAGGTCTACTTCAGAATCGTACACTACCAAACCATCCCACCCTACAATAGCTCTGAGGTTTTCATTTGCCAAAGATGAAGGAAGCCCTAAGTCCTCAGCTTCTGGCCATTCTTCCATCGGCTGACTGCGATTGTCTTGAAAATTACTGTTCCAACTGTTAAAAACTACCTTTCCCATCTGATTTATTCTCTCCTCCTTCATCTGCCGGGGGGAGATTAATATTTGTTATAAATTATTACGTACGTATGAAAAATATTCGCCATATCTTCTCCATGATCCTTTAAAAATAATGGGAAAAGCATTATTTGTAAATTTCGAAATTTACTGCTGATTCAGAAAATGTAGACACATCTGGTTAGCAATGGCATACGGGCTTATTTCACCATTGAAATAAAGGGAAAGCATTTTTTTGCTAGATTTGATTAAAGGTCTGTCCTTCTCTTTCGGGGGATTGAACTTGATCATGGACTGCCCGGTCTAAAATACCATTAATAAAAGAGGTGGAATCAGCATCTCCATATTTTTTGCTCAATTCCAAGGCTTCATTTATGGTCACTGCCGTAGGTATCTCAGGCATATGTAGAATTTCAAAAAGGGCCATACGTAAAAGGCAACGGTCAACAGAGGCTATACGATCCAGTTTCCATTTGACTAAATAATTGCTAATGATATAATTAAGTTCTTCACTTTTCTGAATAACTCCCTGAAAAAGTTTTTCCGTAAAAGAAACTTCCTCCTCAGTTAAAAAAACCCCCTGCAGGGAATAACTTAAAGCCCTTCCCGGTTCAATGTTTCCCACATCTACCTGGAATAATGCCTTAAAAACTGATTCCCGAGACAACCTTCTACTCAACTAACTTCCTCCTGTTACATATATGATAGCCCCAAAAAACAGGGTATTTAAAACTAACCGATATATTTATAAGTAAAAGTAACTTATCTTCCACGTAACCTATTGATAAATTCTTCCCAGCCTTCTTGATCGATGAGCCAACCAATATATACTCCGGCGGCAATACAAATAATTAAAAAAAGCCCGGCCAAAAAACCAAAAGATATAAAAATTAAGGCAACCAGCAGGCCGATTATCCCACCTGCTATTTTACGCCAATGTCGATAAAATAACTCCCTTAATTGTCTCTCTTCCAAATCCCACACTTCCTTTAGCTCTGAAGTTATTCAGCAATATGTCCATTATTTAAGAGCGGCGTTTACCCATTTCATCCACTACAATATTTTCTACCGAAACACTAACTTCATTAACAGGCATGCCGGTTTTATCTTCAACATATTCTTTAATTTTCCCCTGTAGTTCTGCGGCAAGGGGCGGTATTTGCAAGTCCGGTAAAACTTTTACATGAAGTTCAATCACCATGCCCTGCTCGGTAACGGAAACTTTGGTAGAAGTTTCTTTGATACCATGAATGTCACGGGAAACACGCAGAACCATATTTTCTATAGCCTGAAAAGAAATGTTTATTTCGCCTCGTTCGTTATATTGGATAATAGACTTTACTTTCTTTCCATCCTCTTTATTTGCTCCTTTAAAGCTCACTCCCAAAATGGCAAGCCCTACAATTAAAAAGACTAATCCTGTTATCGCAGTTGCTTCCTGACCGGCAAAATTAGCCAGGATAGTTCCGGATACATCAATCAAATTTAGGTAGATACCCACGCTAAAAATACCAACAGCAATAATTAATATTCCACATATGCCCAGTATAAAACGCGTCCCCAATCCCATATCAGGTGCCTCCTCTGTTTAAGCTAAACGCTTTACCATATTTCTAAATTGTTTAATATACAACTAAAAAATGATATTTTCCTAAATTCTATTTTAAGTTTATCCCCTCGCGTTCTTCTGAATCTGCAGAAGTCCTTTTAGAAGGGAATAATACTCCCTGCACATGGATATTAACCTTTAATACCCTCAGCCCGGTCATCTTTTCAATGGCGTTTTTAACCCGCTCTTGAACTGCAAAAGCTATATCAGGTATGCGCACTCCATAGTGAACTATGAGGAATATATCTACAATAGTCTCTTCTTCTCCTACTTCTACTTTGACTCCCCTTGAAAGATTCTTTTTGCCTAATGCTTCAGCAATGCCCCCCGCTATACCGCCACTCATACCGGCTACTCCTTCAACTTCAGTTGCTGCCAGCCCGGCAATAACGGCAACCACTTCGTTGGCAATGCGAATGGTCCCTATTTCTGAAGGCAAGCTAGAGGTATTGGGTTCTTTATCTTCATTCTCTGCCGTTCTGTTTTTTTGTTCCTCTGTCTCTGACATACTCTTTCCTCCTTAATCATTTTAATAAAAAAAAACTAAACAACGGATATTACCTTAAAAATGCACCTTCACCTTTTATTCATTTTCATCTACTATGATGTCCTCTGCGGGAAAATCTTCTGAATCCGCTCGTTCCATTAGGTCTTTTTCGCTTTCTTCGCCATCACTAATGAGAACAACTTCCCCGCAGCCGGGACAAAGTATTTCCATCTCTTCATCTTCGTCCAGCACACTGTCGTCTACATAAATTATTTCACGGCATTGCGGGCATTCAAAACTAAAACTGCCTTCCTGTGCTTCCTCTTCACCAAATAAATGGCGTTCATCCTCTTCATCATAATAATTATCTTCGAGCTCCGTTAGGTCTTCATCGATGGTTTCGGCATACTCGGCCAAATCTGCATAACTCTCATCAAGGTCGAGCAAGCTATCTGTTATTTCTTCCAATACTTCCACGATCCGGATCAACACTTTACCTTCCTTGGGAGACTTTTCCAAACCCAAGCCTTCTATCAAACCTCTAATGTGGCCTACTTTTGCTTTCAAATCATGCATAGTTTGCCTTCCCCCTAATCTAAATTATATTTCCCAACAACCAAATTAAAAATCCTGATTATTTGCTTTGCCAAAAGGTGCAAAAAAACAATTAATTACAAGGATTTAGTACGCGGCTTCAGCAGTTATAATATAAGTTTTATTTAGTTTGAATAATATCAGAAGGGTATTTTAAAATCAAGAGAATATCATTGAAAGCATTCCCACTGCAACATCCAGCCAACAATCAGACCCGCTCAATATAATTGCCGCTGCGAGTATCTATTTTTAATGTATCTCCTTCATTTACAAAAAAAGGAACCTGGACAGTTAAACCACTTTCCAGAGTCGCCGGTTTGCTGCCACCGGAAGCAGTGTCTCCCTTTACACCGGGTTCAGTTTGCACTACTTGTAGTTCAACTGTGTGAGGAAGTTCCACATCAATTATTTCATCCCCGTATAAAAGAAAGTGAAGCCGCTGATTTTCTTTTAGAAATTTTACTTTATCCCCCAGCTGCTTAGCGGCAAGGGGAACTTGCTCAAAAGTTTCTACATCCATAAAGAAATAATCATCTCCTGAATAATATAGATATTCCATTTCTTTACGTTCAAGGTGAGCTTTATTAATTTTTTCACCCGCCCGAAAAGTTTTTTCTGTAGTGGTTCCAGTACGTAAATTCTTTAGTTTAGAACGCACAAAAGCCGCTCCCTTACCGGGTTTTACGTGCTGAAACTCTACTACCGAATAAATCTCTCCATCTACTTCAATAGTAAGCCCAGTTTGAAAATCATTAGTGGAAATCATTCTAGTTCTTCCCCTTCCGTATCCATTTTTTTATCAAAGCTTTATGGTGGAAATTTTTCCGAAACCATACAATATTCCGGGATTGATAATATTTGAAAATTCTCTGCAATCAAAACATATCCTGGTAATGATAATTTCTAAAATGGGATCATTTCCCTCGCACTGTGAGTTAAAACTTCACATCCATCATCTGTTACCAAAACCATATCTTCTATGCGAACACCGCCCCATCCTTTGAAATAAATTCCCGGTTCCACGGTAACCACCATTCCGGAAACAAGCTTTTCTTTTCCTTTGGGAGACAAAAGTGGTGCTTCATGGGGTTCAATCCCCACTCCATGACCCAACCCATGCCCAAAATTTTCACTCCACCCTTTTTTTCCCATAACTTTCCTGGCTGCTGCATCAACCTTTGCCCCATTAACTCCCGCACGCAAGATATTTATAGCTGCTTGCTGGGCTTCCATAACCACCTTCCATATTTCCAAATGTTTCTCAGCCGGCTTTCCCACGAATAGGGTGCGACTCATATCTGATGCATAACCTCCAACGGTAACCCCAAAATCAAAAATAACAAATTCCCCTTCAGCCAATTTCTTATCGGAAGCTACGCCATGCGGTCGAGCACTCCGTGGACCGGAAGCCACAATATATTGAAAAGCAGGTTTCTCCCCCCCACTTTTTTTTAATATATGTTCCAACTCCGCAGCAAGATCTTTTTCTTTGATGCCGGGACGGACCTGCGAGCAAATAATCTTAAATGCTTTATCAGTTAAGCCGGCAGCTTGCTTGATTAAATGCAATTCCCCCGACTCCTTTATCGCTCTAATTTTTTCCACTTTTTGGCGCAAAGGTATTAAGGGAACTTTTACCCGCTCGGCCAGCCATTTATAATTATAATAGGAAATATGTTCACCTTCAAACCCCAAACTGCTCCAGCCTTCACGGTTAACCAAAAATGCTACGGTTTCACTAATGTGATTTTTCATGGGATGTATTTCCAGGTGCGAAGATTGCTCTTCCGCCTGCTCCAGGTAGCGAAAATCAGTAACCAGGATTGCTTTATATTTCCCGACCATAAGAAACCCGGCCGAACCATCAAAACCACTTAAATAAAAGCGATTGGCAGGCACTGTGATCAAAAAGACATCAATATCCTGCTTTTTTAATTCCTGACGTAGTTTTTTTAAACGCCGGGAATAATCAGGTAAAATATTTGAAGGTGTTTCTCCCATTGTTTTCTCATTCGCTTTCGTTCAATAAGTAAAATACAGCCTCCAACCCCAAGAGATAACTTCGAGGACCAAAACCGCTGATTACTCCTTTTACTACCGGCGAAATAACGGAATGCCGCCGAAAAGGCTCTCGACTGTATATGTTAGAAAGGTGAATTTCCACTACCGGTATGTTCGCTGCCTGCAAAGCATCTCTCAAGGCATAACTGTAATGGCTGAGAGCACCGGGGTTTATTAACAACCCACTGCATTCAACCTGTGCTTCCTGTATCTCATCTACTAAAACTCCTTCATGATTAGAATGACGAATAGTTAATTCTATGCCCAGATGGAGAGCCCTTTCCTGGAGCATATTATTAATATCATCCAGAGTTAATTTTCCATAAACCCGGGGTTCCCTCTCTCCTAACATATTTAGGTTGGGGCCATGCAAAACCATTATTTTAGGGGACATCACTATAACCTCCCGCTGAAAAATATCTATCAATTATTGCTTTTCCGCCTAAAATGTTTCAGCTATTTTTCTTTTGTTTTAATACCCTTAGTTTTAAGCAATTCGCAAATTTCTCTGACAACATCAGTCGGGGTTTTACCATCCGTATGTACTGTTAAATCTGCAAATTCATTATAAATTGCCGCCCGATGATTTAATAATTCTTCAATTTTCTTTTGCGGTTCACCCTGCTGCAGTAAAGGTCTATCTGTATGACCTACCCGCCTAAATATTTCTTTAACAGAAGCGGTAAGCAAAACAATTAATCCTCTTTGACGCAACAACCGGCGGTTCCGTTCCCACAGCACAGCTCCGCCGCCTGTAGCTACCACCAAAGAACCACGCTCGTACTTTTCCAGCCCGGCAATAACTTCCGCCTCCCATAAACGAAAAGATTCTTCTCCTTCTGTTGCAAAAATGGAAGCTATTTTTTTACCTGCAAACTTCTCCACAGTTGCATCAGTATCCATAAAAGTACGGTTTAATTTCGCTGCAAGATTTTTTCCGGTATCTGTTTTACCTGTACCCATAAATCCCGTTAATATAATATCTTCATTGTTCCAGGACATAAATAATTACTCATCTCACTTCCTAAAAATAATACCATTTTTTACAGAAAAAAGATATTTAACTAATATATTTTTTCGAGCTTATAATTCCAAAATCCTGTTTTTATTTACCAGCTTTCCGGAGGATCCGGCGAAATTCTTATCCGACCCGTAGCCAAATAGACGATAATGTAAATGCGATCGCCCCTATCATTACCCAGGCTTATAGTTCCGGCCCTATTTGGAGCACCGGTGCGATTAAATGACAACCTGCGAAAAGTGCCCCCATCATATAAAGGAAAATTATTATAAGCAACAAAAATACCTTCCGGCAGGCTTATATTTCTTCGACCACAGGGCGTATACATTCTATAAGCATCCCTATGTAGATAAAATAAAACATAGCTAGTTTTTCCCGAAGCCAAAGCAGTTTGCTGCAGATAACGGAAATCAGCTGCCATTAGCCGCGCTTGTTTTTCTAATTCACTTTCTCCACTTAAATAATCTATCGCCGGAATAGCTGTCATAGCAATAATCCCCATTATTCCCACTACCACTAAAACTTCAATCAGGGTAAACCCTCTTTCAAAGAACGGTTTTAAATTCCTAAAATTTTTCATTCCTTAATTTTATAATCTCCTTTAGCCACTATGAAAATATATTTTAAATGAAACCTCCATCTGCAGTTCTTCTGACCCTTTTTCTCTATAAAAAGAAACTTTTTTCACACTCAGAGGATACTTAAATTCTTCCATGTCCTTTAATGTTTCCAGCAACTCAGCCGGACCAGCATGGGGTGTCCCATTCAACAACAGTTTAAAGCCAATGGAGCTAAATTTGTCGTTTTCCCCAAATTCCCGGTTTTCGGAGCTAAATGAAGAAACTTCTATGGGCGCAATTTCCAAGAACAAATCCAGTTCTTGAAAAACATCATCTAATTCCCCTTTTAGAGGAATTCCTTCTACCTGGGCCTTTTTCCTTTCCTGCCAAATAGCCCATTCATTTTCCACTTCTTTTATTTCTGCGAGGATGTTATCTTGCTCCCGGTTTTTCTGCTCCCAAAAAGATTTATTGCTGTGCAAGTCGCTTATATTTGCAACTGCCGGGTAAACCCAAAGGTAGCTTCCCAGCATAATTACAATTATGTTGGCAATTACAATGAGGAGGAATATCGGGTTTCCTCCCATTATTATTTTCATTTTTTGCAAGTTATTAGGCCTCCTCTCCGGCATAGCATCCTTAATTTCCTTTTGTTATTACTGATCATCTTTTACAGTTAACTCACATAATACAGCATCTATGCTATATTCATAATAATTAGGACTTGATAAATTGCCCGCCGCGTAATCGGACGGAGATGAGTAAGACACGGGAGAAAACACAACACCGGAAAGTTTTACCTCTTCCAGATATTCCAAATGCTCCAAAGCAAGGATGCAAGCAGCAATATTTTCTAAATGAAACGCCTGGCCTTCCATCCTGATGTAACCTTCATAAGTTGAGTAAATATAACTTATATACAAAAATTCCCGGGAAATAGATTTTATTTCCGTTAAATATTCGCTAAAACTAATGCAGTATTTTTGCATGTCCTCCCAAATTTCAACTTCAACTTTCATGGAATCAATTTCCCCTTGCATTTTTTCCAAGCGTTCCAGATGATGCTCTTTTTCCATATAAAGTTCCTGAAGAACCGTTACCTGACCGGAAAGATGGTCGCCGTAAGATTGAACAAAGGCAATCCCTCCCCCGATAACTATCAATATTAAAATTAAGGCCAATATACATAACGCCCGGTATAAGAATATTTTGGACGCCGGTAAAAAAACCTCAGGGAGTAAATTAATATCAGTTTTCATACTTCCTTCCACCCCCTCAAAGCCAATCCACCGGCAGCGCACAAACGGTTTAACTCTTTGGCAGGAATATAATTGTTCTCCATATTATCCTGTGACTCTAGAAAAGTAAATGGAGATAACAACTGTGATTCCAAAGTTAATGATTCCGCTAAAAAAAGATCAAGTCCTTTAACATTTGCCCCTCCACCGCACAACATTATACTTTTAAAATCAACTTCGTTATCCTGAATTCGCTGTACAAAATATTCCAATGAACGCCGGATCAACTCCGCCAATTCAGTAGCTATACTTTGAAACCCCGCCAGCATAAAAGGATCCCCACCAAAAATTAGGCTGGAAGCCTTTGAATGTTCTATTTGGTTTATCTCCGCCACATGACGGCAAAATTGATTTATGCCGACACCAAGCGTGCGGGAAAAAACATAAGCGCCTCCCTCCATAACAAGAAGGTTGCTGTATTCCCCTCCTATATCTACCAAAACTAACAATGGATCATCCTGGCAAAATTGCATCCGTTCTTTATATAAACGAAATAGCCGATTAAGCGATAAAGCCTCAATTTCCACCTTTACCAGATTTAATCCGGCTGTGCTTACCACTTCTATATAGTTGGCCACAACTTCTCGAGGAATTGCCACCGATAATATTTCTAGAACCTGCTCTCCATTTACAATTTTTTCACGGTCAAAAATATAATCGATAATGAATTCTTCCGCCGGAATAGACAGTTGCCGCTCCATTTCCCATTTCAACGCCGCAGATATCTCTTTTGCAGGCATAATGGGGAGGTTCAAAACACGTAAAATCACGCTCTGGCTATTCACTGATATATTTACATCCCTTTTCTTTATACCCAATTCCCCCACTATTTTTTTTAAATGCCCGGCAAGTTCTTCACCATCCCTTATTCTTCCCTTATTTATGTTTTCCGCGGGATAAGAATATATGCCGTAACGATATAGGTCTACGCCTATTCTATCTCGCTTAAACTGTACCAGCTTTATATGCGAAGTTCCCATGTCCAAGCCAAGGGGAGAAAAGCTTGTTCCCCAAAAGCCCTTCATCGCTACCATAGCTATAGCCAAACACCTCCTCCATCTTTTTTCATACTTCACTCAAATTTCAAATATTTTCCCGCCTCATGTGCTCTCCTGTCTTTACCTCCTCCCTCAGGGCTGCATTGCATATGGTTTAAAAAGTTGCCGCAAATAATATCCCCTGGCCGGTAAAAATTCCTTATATTCCGGAATTAATGAAGTAACATCAGCATGGTATACTTGAGTATGCTCACCCTGTAGAATTATTTTATCTGCCAGAGCTGTTCCCCATAATACACTGTGATTTTCTTGAACCACCAAATCTCCGTTCTCCGTCTCTCCATTTTCAATTATATTACCCATATTTAAACCATGCCGGGCTATTAATAATCCCTCCATTTCCCACCAGGTACAAGATTTATCTCCCGGGGAATTATTTGAGGCCGGGTCAGGCACATTCTCATAAATGAAATCAATTTCATCCGCCATAATTATGCCCCGGTAATTTTGCTTGCTTCCCGTTTCTACCTCCCCCATTCCTTCCGGTAAATTATGCAGGCGAAAGCTAAGAGTTCCTTCCACTATAATAACTCCCTCAAAATAAAGCGGAAGCATGGTATGATTTTCCGCATCCCATGTATTTTCCAGCGTAAGATTACCATGCACCCGGGTTACTTCCTGGTTAAATTGGTGAATATTCTCATTGGTCCAAATTTCGTCGCCAAAACGTTCCTTAACAGATCCTTCCCCATCTTTAGCCTTCACTCTGGCCAGCAATTCTTCTTTAAAAATTTCATAGTCAAATATTAAAGGGGGTATTTGGGTAAATCCGGCGCTTTCCGGTGTATTTCCCGTACACCCCGGTTCCGGATAAGTAAGATAATACCGCCCGGGATCACCCGACTCAATTCCCGGTATGAATATACTCCCCGGTGTACCTTCACTTACTTCCACAAACAATTTGGTGTTCAGCGTTTCACCACTCCAAATACTCATCGGCTCAAGGGGAACCGGTGTGCTGTAAGTAAGCAGGGGCATTTCAAAATAGCCTGCCGGCTTATGAATAAAGGTGCGGCTATCTTTCCCTGGAAACTCCACCAAAAGACGTCGTCCGGCATGCACGTTACCATAAATGGCAGAGCTCTCAATATTTATGCCCTCTTGCCCGGTTAATTCTTTGAAATGAAGTAATTCATTACCCAGCAGGGCTTTATTATATAGAGGATTATGTTCGGCCAATGCCCAGAGAGTAAGCCAACGCTCTTCTCCCTTATAGTTAACCACACCCTGAGATTTTAATAAGACTTCATGGGCAGAGAGCTGGTCAAGGTGATCATATCCCCGGGGAAGCGATTTCTCGTCGTCCCAATCGCTTCCCCGATCATAAAAGGATATTTGGAAAGAACCCGCAGCCGGTTCTTCCGGAACTAAAAAGCCCTCCACCGTTTGCCGGTGGGAAGGATAGGCATTTAATACAGCTATTCCGTACTCCAGGCCCGACTCGGTTACATAGTGAAGATGACGGGCAAGTTGGTATTTTTCCACCGTTTGGACTTCCACCCCGGCAAAACGCATTAAACCTAAGGATAAAATAGTAACAGCCATTCCCAATATCAATACCAGCAACATTACCGAACCCTTTTCGGCAAACTGTGTGTTTGAAAACATTCCGGGGAAACTTCCCCGCGGCTTATCTTTCATAAGAATAACCACTTAAATTCCGGAGATGGATTTTATTATTAAGTTCTATTTTTTCCATTTGGTTAACGCGGGTAATAATGGAAATCATAATTATTCGACTATTGTTATCCTCATAACTAAATAAAATCTCATCTAAATTGTCTGCCAGAGGATAAGGCGCAGGATTAATGTAGTAAGTGCTGTTTAGCTCTGTCAGTAAAACACTTTTTCTTAAATAAAGGGTATTGTTTGGAGCCAACCAAATGCGGTAAAAAACAAAATGGGGCCTGCCTTCCCCCTCATATTGTTCTCCATAAAAACCGTAGTAAATCTCTCCACTGGGAAAAAGCTCATCGTAAGATGTATCAATCCAATGCTGTTCCCAGTTTTCACCCAACCAGACCCACCCGGCATAACTAATATCTGCTTCCAGGCTGCGCATGGCCTGACGGAGGTTTTGCATATTCTCTTGATAAATGACACTTTTTTCCCATGTGCCTGACCCTGTATAAGAAAGAGAATAAATACCCGTTACCACCAAACTTACTAAAGCAGTGGCCACCAAAAGCTCAACCAGAGTAAAAGCATTCTCGCTTCTGCAAACTCCTAAGTTCTTTGTTTTTACGGAAACCAATCCCTTTCAATATTTTTAAAAAGCTGATGGGCTAGTTTTATTAGAATCCCGTTTCGGCCCTCAGTAATTCTTGCTTTAGGCTACGTTCCAGGTAAGGATCTTCTTCACCGTTCCAAAAAACCCGAACCCGTAAACGCATAATTTCGATGGATTCTGTTTCTGTTAAGGGCAATTCTTCTATTGTTACCTCCGTTATACGCCTAAATTCTGCGAAGCCATCAATATCGCCGTATGATTCCGTAATGCCTCCCAGTTCTGTATATCCGTCTTTTTCCAGGCAAGGATAACTTCTTCCTTTTATGTCTTGAATTTTTTCGTCGGCTAATTGAACACCCGTCGTTTTTTCTCCGGCTTCAATAATATACCCGGAACCTGCTACCAGCATACCCACTACCGCTGGCAGCATAATGCCAATAATAGCCAGAGCAATGAGAACTTCTATTAATGTTAAACCTTTACTACCACTACATGACATTTGCCTTACAAAACCTTCGGAATGATTACTACACAAAGGGTCTTGCCCCACTTTCACAAAATTTAAAAAAAAATAATTTGTTATATTTTTACTCAACCAGACCGCTCATCTTGAGGTACCAAGTCCATATTTGGGCTCCCCAAAATATATCCACCAGTACCGCCAGGGAAAGAAAAGGGCCAAATGGCACCGGTGCTTTTCTGTTTAAGCGCTTTAACAATAGCATGGCCACAGCATAAACCCCTCCCATGATAAAACCCAGAAATATTACCAGTATTACCCCTTGAATACCCACAAAAAAACCTATCATTAACATTAGTTTAAAATCACCGGCACCCATACCGCCACGACCTACTATAAAAATAAGCAACATAATTCCGCCGCCTATAAGCATTCCCAGGCCGGCATCTCCCCAAGCTTCCCAGTTGCCATGGATAAAAGAATCTATAAGCTTAAGGATTACCCCCACCCCCAGGCCTATAAGCAGAAGCATATTAGGGATACGGCGAAATTCAATATCTATTAATGATATAACCAGCAGTAAACAAAGTAAAAAAAGGAAAGCTGCCGCTTCCAAATTAAATCCCTCAAATAGAGAAATTATGACAAAAAATATTCCGGTAATAAGCTCCACCAAAAAATACCGGGGGCTTACTTTTGCCCCGCAATAACGGCACTTTCCCCGCAAAAAAAGATAACTGAAAAGAGGAAACAAATCTCCCACGCTTAAATGATGACCGCACGAAGTACATGCTGAACTTGGTGAAACAAGAGAATATTCGCGGGGAAAACGGTAAATAACTACATTAAGGAAACTTCCTACTGCAAGTCCTAAAACAAAGAAGAAGAAATAGAAAACAATAGCATATAGATGCATAATTTAATACTCCATTCTTTTTTTTCTATAGATTCTTTCGTAAATGATCCGTAAATGATCCGGATTAATTATTATAATACACTCCCTCGGCCTGGCTTTCAATAACGTTTCCATCCCGTCGGTATCCCGGATCCACCTGAAAAGGGCTCGCAGGTATTTCTCTCAGGTATCCATGCAATACCAGATCATGTTCACGATCATGTGCATAAAAAAATATACCGTTTATATCTCCGGGATGAGAAGGGTGCTCTTTGTAATCCCGGTAATACATATCATAAGCTCCCTGTAATAATTCTACATTATTTTGATCGGCTTTCTGGCGCGCCTCTTTGAATCTGTTAGCTGTTAAAGGTACAGCTATAGAAACTAGAATGCCTAAAATGGCCACTACAGCCAAAAGCTCTACCAGGGTAAAACCATACCAGGTAGTATTAGTTATTTTTTTTCTCAAAATTCTATTTAAGTCCACCACATATCTTCCTTTCTTAAATTTAACTTTGAAACAGAAATTTTGTTAGGCACATTATTGGCTAAATCCCTTCATATATTTGAAACATTGGAATTATAAGAGAAGCAACCAATAAACCTACTAATATTCCTACTAATATCAAAATCACCGGTTCAATGATGATCCCCAGGCGATTAACCGCATATGTAACTTCTCGTTCGTAGTAATCGGCCGCCCGATCTAACATTTCATCAAGTTGCCCTGTTTCTTCTCCTACTCTAATCATTTCTGTAAGCAAAAGGGGAAATAACCCGGATTTTTTCAAAGATACCGACATAGGCCACCCCCTGCTTAAATCTTCCCTGCTGGCATTTAGGGCTGCTGTATAATCCCGGTGTCCTAATATATTTTCCAGCAATTCCAAAGCTGCAAGTAAATCTATCCCACTGGAGATAAGGCTGCCGAGGTTGCGAGAAAAACGAAAAGCTATTACCTTTCGGTAAATAGGGGCTAAAACAGGCATTTTTAATTTTAGCCATTCTACTAATACCTTTCCACAATTAGCATCAAAAAAAGGTTTCCAAACAACCACAATGCCCATTCCTACCAACAGGAACAATATCCAGTAATTTGCTATGACAACACCAAGATCCATAATTGCTAAAGTTATCCCCGGAATTTCTACCCCCATAGCTAAAATTGCTTCTCCGAAAGTAGGCAGAACGAAAAAGATCATGACCCCCAAAACAAGCAAAGCTACTGCGCTAATAATTAGGGGATAAGTCATCGCCCCCCGAATTTTTTCTTCCAAATCACTTTGCCTCTCATAATGTTCTGCCAAACGCTTTAGCACTTCCCCCAATATTCCGCCTAATTCCCCGGCAGCAACCATACCATTCATCATGGGCGGGAAAACTGCAGGATATTTTTCCAACGAAGCCGCCAGGGAATTGCCTTTTTCTACTTCCAGGGAAACTTCCCGTAATTTTTCTGCCATTACATTATTTTCCACCTGCTTGCTCACAACCTGCAAACTTTTTAAAATAGTAAATCCCGCTAAATACATAGTGGCAAACTGACGGCAAAAAATCATGTAATCTCGGGATTTAATTTTTCGAGATAAATTAAACTTGCTTATGCTTTTTAATTTAAATATCCATGCCGCTTTCTCTTTTATATCTATGGTGGTTAAATTTCTTTTCCCCAGAGATTTTAGAACTTCTTGTACATTTTCCGCTTCAAAACTCCCTTTGTGGATGTAGCCCTGGGGATCTTTGGCTCTATAGTTATAAAAAGGCATTTTTTTAAGGTTTCCTTCCCTCAAGCTATTAATTATATGTTTAATATTTGCTTACCTGCAAAATTTATGTTTTTGACACTGCTTCAGTTTCTAAAAGTGTGTGGAGCATTTTGCCAAGCGATTCCGGGTCTATAGCGTTTTCCATGACAGTATCATAATCTATAAGTCCCTGCTTATATAATTTTTTTAAACTGGAATCCATAAGATGCATTCCCTGCCGTATTCCCGTCTGGAGAAGAGAATATATCTGGTATATTTTTCCTTCCCTTATGAGATTGCGGATAGCGTTATTCGTTTTTAGAATTTCCGTGGACACTACCCGCCCTTCACCATCTTTGCGTTTTAAAAGTTTTTGCGATATAACCCCCACCAGGGTGTTGGCCAACTGCACACGCACCTGATCTTGTTGATGAGGCGGAAAAATATCTATGATGCGATTTATTGTTTGGGGAGCATCAATGGTATGCAGTGTTGCCAGAACCAGGTGCCCGGTCTCCGCAGCTGTTATAGCAGTGGAAATGGTTTCCAGATCACGCATTTCTCCCACCTTAATAACATCAGGATCCTGACGAAGCGCTGCCCGTAGGGCAGAAGCAAAGCTCAAACTGTCAGTACCAATTTCCCGTTGATTTATAATACTTTTTTTAGGAAAGTGTATATATTCGATAGGATCTTCCAGGGTAATAATGTGACAGCGGCGTTCACTGTTTATAATATTTATCATAGCAGCTAAAGTAGCAGTCTTACCGCTGCCCGAAGGGCCTGTGACCAATAAAAGGCCTCTTTTTTGCTCCGCCATGCGCCCAACCGCACGTGGTAAACCCAGGGCGCTTATGGTCGGTATAGAAGGAGGCACAATTCGCATTGCTATAGCCATGCGGCTTTCTTGAAAGTAGATGTTTACCCTACAGCGGATTTCTCCCCCAGAAAGAAAAGAAAAATCAATCTCTCCATTACTTGCCAATAATTTTGTTTCTACCTGAGGCATTATCTGGGTTGCCAGACATTTAATGTCTGCTTCTACTAAAACAGGGCATGCATAAATGTCTTCTTCCCTTTCATTTTCTTCTATATGCAAGGGGAATAGTTCACCCCAAATCCTCATCATCGGCGGTAAACCAATTTTCAAATGCAGATCAGAGGCTTTTCTACGCACAGCTTCCCCCAGAAGCTCATTAATATCCACTAATTAAGTCCCCCTCTAATTTCAAATGTTATCAAAAGCTACCCGCACCACTTCTTCCAGTGTAGTTACGCCTTCTTCTACTCTGCCCAGGCCATCTTGTAGCAAATTATTATATCCCATTTGGAAAGCCTTTTCTCTCAAACATGCTGCCGTAGTTCCGGCAGTGATCATCTCCCGCATTTCCGGGGTAATAAGCTGAAGCTCATGGATAGCAGTTCTTCCATGATACCCTCCATGACAACGGCGGCATCCTTTCCCCCGAAATAACTTGAGGGGTGGCTTTTTTATACCTGCAGCCCTGTATATAAGCTTTTCTTTTTCTCCGGAAACGTATTCTTCTCGACAATACTCACAAATTTTCCTCACTAACCGCTGGGCAACAACACCTACCAGAGAAGCTGAAACAAGAAAATGCGGCACCCCCATCTCCAAAAGACGAATAACAGCCTGGGAAGCATTGTTTGTATGCAGGGTGCTAAAAACCAGGTGGCCGGTAAGGCCGGCCCTGGTTCCCATATCAGCTGTTTCTCCGTCACGCATTTCCCCAAGCATTATTACATCCGGATCTTGCCGCAAAATAGCCCTTAAACAGGCCGCAAATGTAAGGCCTATCTTCGGATTTACCTGCACCTGGTTAATATTATCCAGGCGATATTCCACCGGATCTTCAATGGTAATAATATTAGATTTGTCAGAAGAAATATGGTTTAAGGTTGAATAGAGGGTTGTTGTTTTACCGCAACCCGTGGGCCCGGTAAGAAGGATGAGACCATACGAACTCCCGATTAAGTTTCGAAAAACTGCATTGTTTGAAGGAGTAAAGCCAATAGAATCCAAAGGAAGGATAACTCTGTCTTTTTCCAGTAAACGCAAGACCACTCTTTCTCCATGAACTGTAGGCATGGTAGAAACCCGCATGTTAACTGTACGTCCATCTACTTGCATCTTAATCTGCCCATCCTGGGGGATGCGTTTTTCGGCAATATTCATATCTGACATAATTTTAATGCGAGATACAATAAGCTGACGGGTTTCCAACGGCGGCGATATCAGGTGATAAAGCATGCCATCCACACGCATACGCACTTTCGCCCCATTTTCTGTGGGTTCTATATGAATATCACTGGCTTTTTCTGCTACCGCTTTCTGAATAATAGAATTAACCACTTTCACTATAGGCGCATCAACTACCAGTTCTTCCACGGTATAAGGGCTTTCTTCTTCGGCGGCATAAGTTATCTCATGTTCCAAAGAAGCCTGTCCCATTGATTCCTGTAAGCCATAATACTGATTAATAGTATAGGTTATTGCACTTTCAGAAGCAATAACCGGTTCTATTATCTCTTTAGTTACTACAGAGACATCTTCCAAAGCCATGAGATTCAGAGGATCGGCCATGGCGAGGATTAATTTGCCTTCCTGCCTGTCTATGAGGACAACCCCATAGCTCCTGGCCATAGTTTGAGGAATTAAAGTGACTACCTGCGGATTTAACTGGTAATTGAACAGATCAACATAAGGTATCCCCAGATGTGTTTCCAGCGTTTCCAACAATTTTTCTTCAGTAATTATATTACTTTCTATCAATGAACGCATAAACGATTGACCCGACTTTTTCTGAGCAATCTTTATCAGCTGCAATTCACCGCTACTAATGATCCCGGCTTCCAACAAAAGATCTTCCAATTTATTTACTTTAAATTTTGCCACTTAAGCTAAAGCTCCTTTTTTGATTATTACAAGTCCATTATTGCTTAATTAAATATATAACCAGTTCTCAAATAAGAAAAAGTGGTAGCACTAATTTTTGCCGGAACATCACCTCATTTTCCGCTAAATATTTGTTAAAAATTAATGGCAAGGCGCATTACATCAGCCGGTGCCTCCATGTTGGGTATAAAATATTCAAAAGCATGCACGGCTTGTCCCCAAAGCATTCCTTTACCATTATAAGCTTCTCCGACGTAATGGCAAAAATTTTGCATTAAGGCAGTCTTTTCCGGATTATAACGTAGATCAACCATAAACCGTTCACCCAAGTTTGCTCTTTTTTCTCCATAAGAGAGAATAGCCTCTTTTAAAGGAGGGGCATCGAAATTAAGGGAATTAATTATTAAAGTATTATCTGCAATCTCTATTTCCAAGCTTTCAGCCAGTAGGGAAATAACTCGAACATCTGTAGAGGGGAATTTTTTTTTCAACATATCCGCCATATCTTCTGCCCTTCCCCGATTCCGATTGGCAATAGTTATACCTTTAATACCCTTCATAACCAGTGAAAATGCCACTGCCCGCGCAGCTCCTCCTGCTCCTACTAACAGCACGCGATGCTTTTCCGGAAACAGCCGGGCTTCCTCCTGAAGAAATCTGCAAAACCCTACTCCATCTGTAGTATAACCGTACAAAATTCCTTCTCGATTGATCACCGTATTAACAGAACTTATAGACTCGGCTTCCTCAGATATACCATCCAAATAAGGGATAATCGCTTCTTTGTGAGGCGCGGTAACATTAAAACCTCCCCATCCCAAAGCACGGATTCCATCCACGGCAGAAGACAAAGAATGTGACTCAACTGTAAACGCCAAATAGCAGCAATTGAGGCCACAATATGAAAAAGCAGCATTATACATAAGCGGAGATAAAGAGTGACTTACCGGGTTGCCCAAAAGAGCAAAAGCCACTGTCCGGGAATCTAAACGTTGAGCCACATTATGAACCGCATAATCGTTTTCTTCAAAGCTCATTACCCGATTCCTCCTCACTTGCCCGGTATTATTTCATTTGTGATTTATAAAGGAAATATTTAATAGTATACCCAGACTACCAAAAATAAGCAATAAAGCCATATGCTGTTATTTTTCCCTTTTTCTAGTGTTGTTGGTATTTTTCTTCCAATTCCATCCTCTGGAGGACCTTTTTCTCTATTTTGCGCATAATTTTGGTCCACACAAAATCACGGCTACTTAACTGGGGAACCAAAATGGTAAATAGTCCCAGGAAATTGCCTCCCAAAACATCTGTAAATATCTGATCACCAATCACCGCAGTTTCTTCAGCCTTAACATTTAGTTTTGCCAAAGCCCTACGAAAAGCTTTAGACCTGGGTTTTACGGCATTCCACACTCCCGGAATTCCAAGTTGAAGAGATAACTGCTTTCCCTTGCTGGGGGTACTGTTAGAAACCATACATAATTTAAATCCTTTTTCTTTCAAACTTTCTATCCACTTAACTACTTCTGCATCAGCAACGTAGCATCCCCAGGGCACGAGGGTATTATCCATATCTATTAGTATTCCACTAATACCCTTTTCCCGTAGTAATTCTGTTTCCAAATCATATATACTATTTATCCATAAATTGGGATAGAGCTTATCCCACATATATTGCTTTCTCCCTTCTAAGAAAATAGACAAAAAAATTTCCTACTTAATGCAATTTCTTTCGGAATGGTATTGAGTTATATTTCATTATAGGTTATAAATATGACAGTGTAAAGGTGCGAGCTCTTAATCTACTTGATGTGAGAGGTGAAGAAAATATTGTATAAAATAGCAATTATTCCTGGAGACGGCACCGGCCCGGAACAGGTCCGCGAAGGTTTGAAAACTATAGAAGCAGTCTCCCATTTATATGGATTTAACTGGGAAACAGAACACTATGATCTGGGAGGCAATTACTACCGCCGGACCGGGGAAGTTTTGCCGGCAAGCATTTTAGAAGAATTAAAACAGTTTGATGCTATTTTCCTGGGATCCATCGGTGATCCCCAGGTAAAGCCGGGTATTTTGGAAAAAGGATTACTTCTTAAATTGCGTTTTGAACTGGATCTTTACATAAACCTGCGTCCGGTAAAACTCTTTCCCGGTGTATATACGCCTATAAAAGACAAAGGGCCGGAAGACATCGATATAGTAGTAGTCCGAGAAAATACGGAAGGCTTATACTCAGGAAGCGGAGGGTTCCTTCGGCGAGGAACCCCCGATGAAGTGGCCACCCAGGAATCTATCAACACACGGAAAGGGGTAGAGCGCTGCCTGCGTTTTGCTTTTGATTATACGGATCAGTTCCGCAGCAGGAAAAAATTAACTCTTTGCGGCAAAACCAATGTCTTAACCTATGCTTTCGACTTATGGGAAAGAGTTTTTTACGAAGTAGGAGCAGAGTATCCGCAGGTAGAAAAAGATTATGCGCACGTCGATGCCATTTGCATGTGGTTGGTTAAAAACCCGGAATGGTTTGATGTGATTGTTACCGATAACATGTTCGGAGATATTATTACCGACTTAGGAGCCATGGTTCAAGGAGGAATGGGTATAGCGGCCGGAGGCAATATTCATCCGGGAAAAACCTCTATGTTTGAACCTATAGGAGGCTCTGCTCCCAAATACGCAGGCAAAAATATTATCAATCCCCTGGCTTCCATCTGCGCTGCATCAATGATGTTAGAATTCTTAGGAGAAGTTGAAGCAGCAAACTCTATCGAAGAATCAGTAGGAACCGTTTGTAAACACCATATCAAAAGCTTAAACGCCGGGGAAATGGGATACTCTACATCAGAAGTAGGAGATCTGGTAGCTTCCCTTTGTAAATAATGCGTTGTCCAATTTTAGGTAGTTTATATTTGAGGAGGTCTTACCCTGTGTGGTGCTTCCTGAATCTTCTGTTTTTTTCCCGAAAAAATGATATAATTCCCCGGCCAACAAAGGCAAATAAACCCACCAGGCAAATCCAACCCACCCAATCGCCCCATTCCACCACTACTGTATCTCCGCTCCCCAAGGGGATTTCAGCAACTAGGGTTTCTCTTTGTGGCTGTCGGGAAACGGTATATTGCTTCAATCGGCCGTAAGGATCAATAACAGCAGAAACATGCTGGGCATCAGCTCTGATAATGGGAACCCTGTTTTCTACTGCCCGGAAAACATGGTGGGCCAATCTTTTGCAGCCTAACTCCGGGCTTTCCCGCGTAGATACGGTTACAACATTTACGCCTTCCCTGACTATTTGGCGCAATGATTCGGTAAAATCAAGCTCTCTGGAACTAATACTTCCCAGATGACCTATTAAAGTTTGGTGTGTAGTTCCCAAAAAAACCCCATCTGGCGACAAAATAGAAGTTTCATTAAAACCTTCTTCTTCTACGAAATAATCTAACACCAGGTAAACATTTATATTTTGAACAAAATCCTGCAGAATTTCTTTCCCTTCTATTTGAGGGTTAAAAGGTAATACGGAAGCATTCCAAGTGATTAAAGAAGCATTTTTTTCAGCAACTTCCCGAGTTATTTCTAAAAGCATATCAAAATCTTCTTGAAACTGCACGCTATCCCTGGTAACTACTGAAGTCTTGTCATTAATCTCCGTTTCATAAGTAAACTCACCGGGCTGCACAGCAGCTACTCGCGTGACAGGAGGTGGTGATTCTTTTAAAACTATGCTAAAAATAATCCACCCGCTCAAAATTAAAACTGTGGCATATAACCAACGTCTGGCAGCAGTCATACTGACCGTTGCTTCCCCACTATCTCCGGGCCAGCGGTTATCAATAAGAGCCACTACTAATAAGGCTAAAACAAAGTTCACCATAATAATTATTAAGCTCAAGCCATGGATGCCAAACACGCTCACCGGCTGAATCAACCAGCTTTGGCCATAAAGAGGATTGGCCAAAAACGCAGCAGTGCCCAGAAATGGTATAATTCCCCGAATCATTTCAAAGCCTACCCAGGTTATAACCCCATGTAATACAAACCAACGATAACGAATTTGGGTATGCAGTTTCTGCTGACGGGCTCCGGCAAAAAAAACCAGGACCCCCACTATAAAAGGGAAGTATAATAAGAAAGCTTCTCCGGTTTCTATATAATGGAGGAAATAATACCCACCCAGGAAACCTCCCACACCCAAACCTAATGCCAGGCCACAAATACGCCTGGGTATAATCCGATGCGCAGCTACCAGTGTTGGAACAAACCCTACGAAAACCAGAGGCCAAATTTCATAAGGAGGAAACGCCAGGGTTAGAAGGATCGCTCCCAAAATTGCCAAAAGAACACCACCGAGAAAGCGAAGCAAATACCACCAAAAAGAAATTTTGGGCAATGAAGTGCCTGTTGCTTCTTCTTGTTCCGGGGATTCTTTTACTAATTCAATGTGAGATTGCTTTTTCTGTGAAGGCATCTTTCGTTCACCTTTGATGATATATTACTTTCCCCCTTACTAAAATATAATACCATTACCACGTGGTATTAATATAGATAATCCAAGAACCATAAAAATATTCCATTTTCTTCGTATTGTGAGCTTGGAGGAAAAACAAAAAATTTACTTCCAAGGGGTTCAAGTTAAGTTAATTCTTCTCGCGCTTGCTGTAAAGCTGTTAGAAATCTCTCATTTTGTTCCGAAGTACCGTAATTAACTCGTATGTAAGTAGGAAAACCAAAGATATCTCCGGTACGGACTATAACTCCCCTGCGCAGCATGGCATGAAATAACTCTTGAGAATCTACACCCGTATCTACAAAAAAATAATTTGCCTGAGAAGGCACGGGTTCCAGCCCCATCTTTTGAAGTCCGACATTTATTTGCTCCCGACCTGCTTCTACCATTTCCAGGCTCCTATTTACATGATCTTTGTCTTCAAGGGCAGCAAGTGCAGCTACCTGCGCCATGTGATTAACATTAAAAGGTTCCCGCACACGGTTAAGATCTTGAATAAGAGAAAAGGGGGCAATTCCGTAACCTATCCTCAAGCCGGCAAGTCCGTATATTTTAGAAAATGTCCGCAAAGCTATTACCGGTTTGTCATTTTTCACATAATCAATACTGTGAGGATAATCCTTGGCAGTAACATATTCATAATAAGCCTCATCTAAAACAGTTATTATTCCCGGAAGCAGTGCCTGCAGAAATTCATCCAAGCTCTGTTGATCAACGATGGTACCGGTTGGGTTATTGGGACTACAAATAAATACAAAACGGGTTCGTTCAGAAACCATCCCCAGCAGTGTTTGCAGATCATAATTAAAATCTGATTTTAAAGGCGCATATTTAATCCGCCCTCCCATAATGCGGGTAACAAATTCATATTCCGAAAATGAGGGCTGAGGCATAATTACTTCATCTCCGGGCTCCAGGTATGTTTCTGCCAGAAGCTTGAGGATTTCATCAGAGCCATTACCAATAATCAACTGTTCTTCTTCAACTCCCAGATATACAGCAAGGCTTTTTTTAAGTTCGAAACAATTTCCATCGGGATAATAATTAACTTCCGGAATTGCTTCACGCATAGCCTCCTGCGCCCGTGGGGAAGGACCCAATGGATTCTCGTTGGAAGCTAATTTAATAACATCCTGCAGACCTAACTCCCTCTTTACTTCTCCAATTGGCTTTCCGGGAACATAAGGTTTTATTTCTTCCAGGCAAGATCTTTTTTTCGGCAAAGTCACGTTCACCCTCTCCTTTCAGCTGCGGTTAACCAGTTTTAATTTAGCATACCGTCTATAGTTCTCCCTTTTTCGCCGGTACTCCTTCAACTTAAGTTAATTTAAGAAATCACTCGTCAAAGCATATTTTTGATCCTGACCGTAACATCATGGCTAAAATCATGAATAAATTGCTGGATAAATTCATCAATATGAGTATGAGAGTTATGTATAAGATAAGTCAAATCAAGAGCATAAAGTGCATGTTTTAATTCATCCGCTGTATGAGTTTCCGCAAATGTAGCATTTGCTATTTTTCTTCCTTCAACAGCCAGATCATATCTTTTCCCCCCGGCTATCTGAGATTCATGGACGTTAATTAAAGAGGCAGCCAATTCAGGATTTGCAGATACATCAAGGACCACTTTACTTTCATCGGGCAACCAATCCAGCCCTCTCCATACTTCTACTCCATAAACATGAAAAGGGTGTAAATATTTCGGCATCTTTCGAAGTGCTTCTATTACCCTTAAAGAAACAGCTACGTGTGTTTCATGTTTGTCTGCAGGGTTATGAGTATAAATAATATCCGGCCTGGCCGCAGAAATAAGTTTTTGAAGTTCGTCTATTAAAACAAGTTTCTGTGAATTCTTAACATCAAAACTGGCATAGTCTAACAAAGCTACTCCTCCATATTTCCCAAGTTCAGCCGCTTTTTTTTGCTCTTGCCGCCGGATTTGCCTTATTTCATCATCACTGCAAGCAGCATATGGCCCCTTTCGGGGGCTTCCGCTACCATCAGTAATTACCACCCCAAAAAACCATTCCCGTTCACTTTCATAACACCGCAGAATACCGTGGGTAGCCATCAGCTCCAGATCATCCTGATGAGCGCCAATACCCATGTGCGTAGTCCTGGATAAGGCGCCCTTTACCGGCGCATTATCGGGAACAAATATTTCGGCTTCATTATTATACAATTTCATATCCAACCATCTCCATTAATTTAGCAATTACATAATAATTAGCTTTAACAATAGAAGCTATATATTTTCAATTTCCGGCAAACTGGCTGCGGCTATAGATTGACCTACCCTGCGGGTAGATTCATCAGGAAGATGAATCTTTATTCGAGATTCCAAATCAGGAAATTCCCGCTTTAAAACATCTTCTGCCACTTGATAAATAATATTTCCTCCATTTCCTGAAGTTACCCGACCAAGTAAAAGTACATGCTTAATTTTATAAATATCTGCATATAAAGCCAAAGTATAACCCAGGTAACACCCGATGGTTTCAAAAATTTTTTTGGCCTCTTCATTTCCCCGTACAAGCAATTCCTGCACTTGTTGAAGCTTTTGAGCAGGAGTGCTTTCTTCTTTAAAGCTTATTCCCGCTGCGGGAGCAAGTTTTATAACAGCATCCTGGGAAAAATATTTCACACCACACCCAAAGTCTCCGGACCATTCATCAATCATAGCTGCGGGATTATAATCCACCGGCATAAAAGCCAGTTCATTAAGCCATCCTGTAATATATCCTTTATCATCCACATAGCCACCTGCCTCGCTGGTTCCCATGGCAATGCCCAAAACATTTGTGTCATTTAGTTCCATGGAACCGGCCAGGGCGGTTACGTCTCCGTCATTGGCTACCACCAAAGGCAAACCGCCAAATTCTTCTTGAATCTTGAGATAAATATCTTTAATTTTTTTAGCAAATAAATCTGCCGGAACTTTTATAAATAATGAAGCAGCCATCACCCTGTTTTTGATGTAAATTCCGGCAGAGCTAACCCCGATAGCATCTACTCGAGGAAGGTGACCCGCGGCTATTTGAAGTGCTTCCATTATTTTGCGATAATGATAATCTGGATTATCGCTTTCCTTGGGATTCCACTCTTTTTCCTCGCTAAACTCGGCTTCACCATCAATTACCGCAGAAACTTTCATATCGCTTCCCCCGGCATCAAAACCGATACGACAACCGGCCAGGTTTCCCCCCATGGGAGCAGATTCTTCTCTTGAAGCAGGAACATTATCCGCTGATGTTACTTCTACCGTGAAAGTTTTTTCATATATTTTGCTCATAAAATTGGCGTCAAAAGCCCTTAATCCATCAGCAGAATATGCTGTTTTAATATAGTTTCCGATACTTTCCGCGCCGCCTAAAATAATTTTCCATGCCCCACGTGACCAGAGCAAAGTTTTCACCAGGCGTTCCACGTAAAAATAATTTGCTGCCGCCATATCTGCTTTTTCATCAAAAACAACGGTTTCATATGTGGATATTTTCCCATCATCACGTTCTAAAGCTATTTTTAAAGGTGCTCCCTGACCAGATTGAATCACGGCTTCCCGGAAGGCCCTATTTTCCAAAACCGGAGGTCGAAAACTTTTATCTAACGTCGGGAAAATTTCCGGAGTTGGAATTTCTTTTAACCACCTTATCATAAATGATTTCCCCCTTAAGTAGTAACACCGATTTCTCACCCTTTACCGGGCAAAAAATATAATCCTTCTTTTTAACAGGAACTGCACCGGGAAGAACTGCATGAACCACAACTGCTGCCACTTCCTATTTCATCAGATCCCTTTTTTGCGGTTTGAAAAGTAGAAAAAACCCGCCGGGCAGATTTTCCACATTGCGGGCATTCCATATCACTAACCGTATTTTGACGGCAGAGTTTTTCAAACCGCCTGTTACATGAGGCACATATAAATTCATACAAAGGCATACTTAACCCTCCTTATACCTTAATCACGCTCGGCTAATTCCACAAATTTAACTTCGTTGATAGAGTCTATCTCTTTTAATTTTTCCATTATGTTTGCCGGCACGGGGTCATCAACCTGCAATACCATAAGAGCTTCTCCCCCGATGGATTGCCTTCCTACTTGCATGCTGGCAATGTTAATATTTCTGGTGCCCAGTATGGAAGCAACCTGGCCAATAACCCCAGGCTTATCTTCATATTTACAAACTAACATAAATTGAGATGGAACCACTTCAATGCGATAGTCACCTATCTGTACAATACGCACATCATTATCATGGAAAAGTGTTCCCGCGATAATATTATTTTTCCCGGCAGTTTTTACATAAAGAGTAATGAGGCTGGAAAAATTTTCACTGGTAGCCGTGGACATTTCTTTTACCCGAAGTCCTCGATTTTTTGCCAGGTAGGGAGCATTGACATAGTTAACCTGATCGCCCACCATAACTTGCAAAAGGCCAATCAGGCAAGAAGTAGTAAGTGGTTTTAACGGCTTT
>PUKQ01000073.1 GCA_003550565.1 Syntrophomonadaceae bacterium | reverse complement strand
TTAATAAAACTCAAATTGGGAACCATCTTCACAAATCGGCTTGCCCTGTTCAGTTTTCAAAGAGCGTTATATCCCTGGGCAAAGTTAATGTGCCTTCTGAGGGACTTTAATATCCTAACATGGCCCATTTTTTTTGTCAACAGCTAAAACCGCATTTTTTTACTTTCTTTTGGGCTAAATATAGATGCTTACAAAAGGATTTCCTTAAGATTGCAGAAATTAATCCCTTGGCTTTAATGTGGGAAATAGTATAACATCGCGAATAGAAGTTTCACCACAAAGAAGCATTATCAGGCGGTCTACGCCAATCCCCAGGCCACCTGCAGGAGGCATTCCATATTCCAGCGAAGTTAAAAAATCTTCATCCATCATATGAGCTTCTTCATCACCTTTTTGGCGAAGGCTTAATTGATATTCAAACCTTTTGCGTTGTTCAAGAGGATCATTTAATTCAGAAAAGGCGTTGGCAATTTCCTTTCCTCCTACAAAAGCCTCGAATCGTTCAGTAAAGCGAGGATCTTCTCTTTTTGTTTTGGCCAACGGAGATACCTCTATGGGAAAATCTTTCACAAAAATAGGTTGTTCAAGTTTGTCCTCACAAAATGTTTCGAAGGCATTAGTTAAAATATTTCCCCACCCATCACTCTCATCAGTTTCTAAACCCAAAACCTCTGCTTCCTTAAAGGCTTGGTGGCTATCTGCAAAGTTATTAAAATCAACCCCCGTGTAATCCTTTACTAAATCTACCATGCTTACACGCGGCCATGGAGGGGTTAAATCAAAAACTTTGTCCTCATATTTAATTTTCTTTTCTCCAAAAAGCCGCCGGCACAATTCCGAAATAATCTGCTCGGTAAGCTCCATCATATCATGATAATCGGCATATGTTTGATATATCTCCAAAGAAGTAAACTCGGGATTATGTATGGTAGAAATTCCTTCATTGCGAAAAACTTTACCCAATTCATAAATTTTTTCCATTTCGCCTACCAAAAGCCGCTTTAAATGAAGTTCGGTAGCAATTCGTAAAAAAAGATTAACATCCAGCGCATTATGATAAGTTCTAAAGGGACGTGCACTAGCACCACCTGCTATTGTAGACATCATAGGAGTTTCTACTTCTAAAAACTCTTTTTCATTTAATATATCCCTAAGCCCTTGAATTATTTTGCTTCTGAGAATGAAAGTTTCTTTTACTTCCTTGTTTACAATTAAATCCAGATATCTCTGGCGATAACGCAATTCTACATCTTTTAAACCATGCCATTTTTCTGGCAAGGGACGCAATGCTTTGGCAAGCACAGCATATTCCTGCGCCTGAACGGTAATTTCACCACGCCTGGTACAAAAGACTTTTCCCTTTATGCCAATTATATCTCCTATATCACATAGCTTAAACTGTTCAAATAGCTCCGCGCCGATACCGTCAACATTTAAATAGAATTGAATTTTGCCTTTACCATCTTGCAAGTGCCCAAAACAGGCTTTGCCGTGTTCCCTAATACTTATGATTCGTCCGGCTACAGCCACAATAGTGTCTTTTAAATCTTCATAATTCTCACATACCTCCAGAGAGCTATGTGTAGCTTCAAATTTCTGACTATAAGGATCTATGCCTTTTTTTAATAATTCATTTAGTTTTTCATATCTGATGCGAATTAGTTCATTATCTTGCTCCATTTATTTTCTCCCAAGGTAAGCTTGTTGAATGTTCGTTATTTTGAATTTCAATAAACCCACAGGAACCTGTACTTCCACAACATCACCAATTTTTTTGGAAAGAAGGGCCTTGCCCACAGGTGACTCATTGGAGATTTTATATTCGGAAGGATTTACTTCTGCCGTTCCTACTATAGTATATTCAAACTCTTCACCACTATCCATATCCATAATAGCTACAGTATCCCCTAACGAAACCACATCACTATCTTGATCTTCTTCTTTTAGTAACCGTGCATTTTTTAACCATTTTTCCAGGGTAGCAATACGCCCTTCAATAAAAGCTTGTTCATTTTTGGCATCTTCATATTCCGAGTTTTCCGAGATATCACCGTAAGAGATAGCTTCTTTAATCCTTGCTGCCACTTCCTTCCTTTTTTCATTCTTTAAATACGAGAGTTCTTTTTCAATTTTGTCAAGGCCATCCTGGGTCAAAATAAATTCTTCTTTTGCCATCAAAGACATTCCTCCATTGTATATTTTGTTTATAAAATATTATTTATTATAAAGGTCCGCTTATCAATACAAAAAGCAGACCTTAAGCCCCTCCTAGTTGAGATTTTTATAATAAAGGCAATATTAATAAATCAGCACCTCTTCTCCGATTATTTTATATTATTATAATAATCCCCTACCCTGATGTCAATTATAACTTTACCCATCTCAATAGATTAATTGAACTGGATAATGCGAGGTTCAAAATTTAATAAATCAAGCATCCGGTCATACTCGGCAAAAGTTAATTCACGATGGCTTCCATGCAGGCAAACTAAAAGCGCTTCAATTACATTGGTGCCAAAAGAACGGCCATCAAGTTCAGGGGTAGTAGTTACAAGGTTTTTAATTTTTTTGTTTTGAAGAAATACAAGGTCTTCCTGAGTTACCGTATTAGTAATAATTGTTTTTCCAGGTAGTTCAGGAGGCATATATTTTCTTATAAAATGAAAGTCGCCGGCTATAATATCGGCATTATGGAAATATTCCACATAGCGGGGTTTACTAATGTTTTGTTGTTCCCCGGTGGGATAAATCATTTTGAAGGGAAGCAATCTTATAAAAGGAACAAGAATGCGGGCTGCTATAGCTACTGACTGCAAGGAATACAATGGAATAGGCATTTTTAGGGCATAAAGAAAATCTCCATAAACCATTTTACAACCTGCATCTTCCAAAGATTGGGCCATGCCTATCCTATCCATGGCAGACATAAGCAAAGCTTTAGGATTATTATTCAAAAGTTCTGTGTGTTCCCTCAAATACTGAATAACTTTACGCTCTAAAGTATTTTTTAACCCCGAACCATCAACTACAGGGGTTTTTTGGGCAACCTTTGCCACTTTATGAGCATCGCGGATCTCATACCTTCTGTTTACAGCATAAAGATAACGGTCTATACCTCCCAGTCCGAATGCATCTACTTTGCCATCATTTTCCCTCACATACGATATCATGGCTTTAAGATCTCCATTTGTCGCAATTCTTTCTACTTTGCATTCTTCACCCATTAAATTAACCATTGCGGTATGATTTCGAGATGAAGACCCCAGGCTAATACCTACAACATGCTTCATGGCGAAATCTCCCTCCTACCTTTCTTTAATGTACTACTTTCAGAATGTCTTCTTCAAGTTGCTTTAATTCAATCCGGCAATTCTCCTGAATTGGGGTTTTCCCTATTTCCCAAAAAATTATTTCATTATCTAAAAAGGCTTCTGCCACCTTATACCAATTATCCGAGCTAAGCAAAAAAATCAGATCATAACTTTTTAAGTCTGCAATAATATTGACCACCATGTTGAAAAAATCCATGGCCTTGCTATCCTTAATTAATCCCCATCTTTCCTCATTGTCCATAACCCATACATAATCTATACCTATCTTTTGACATAAAGAATAAACCTCATCTTTGTTGTAAATAGGGAATCCCACCAGCGCCATTTTCTTGCCCTTACGTATTTCACCCACAGATTCTATCCGAGAAATAAAACTTCTTTCCAAGCCCAGCCTGCTGCTAACTTCTTGTTGAGAAAATCCCTGACTTCTTAGAACAAGCAATTTATCTATCATACGATCTATTTTTTTTCTACTAATTATTTTCGTTCCTATGCGGGTTGTTTCTAAAGAACCATCCATTACAATCTACCCCATTTCACGAAACAAGCTATGTGCACATTATTGTATACATATAGTAACATTTTACCTTCCTTTTTGCTATATTTCAATAATGGAAAACTTCTTATGATTACATTTCTTTTTGAGGCAACAGGTAATGTAAAAAAAGAAGCGCTCCATGAATTGAAGCGCTTTTTTAGAAAAATAGATTTCACAATAATCAGGTTTAAAGTTGTTCAAGTATTATCTGGTGATCTGTGAGCAATAACTCCTTCAATTTAGCTTTAACCCTTTTTTCTTCCCCCAGAAAGCCTACTAATAATGTCTCATTTTCTCCGGGATGCACCTGGCTTACATCTTCCATTAGTAATTGCTTTTCGCCATCCTTAATCAAATAAGCACTTGATTGACACATCTTTCAATCCCTCCTATGTGTATTTATTGACCAGCCAATATTTTATTAAATATTTCTATAAAGTCTTGCCTGGTAGTAGCTTTGTTAATTTCTTTTCTTATTGCATTTGCTCCTTTGGCATATTTTACATACCAATGAGCATGCTTGCGCATCTCTTTAGTTGCCCGCGCTTCGCCTTTAAAGGTTAACAACAATTCCAAGTGATGTAAAGCTTTTTCCATCTTTTCCTCAAAAGATGGAGGCGGAGTTGCTACCCCATATTCTAGCAAGCTAAGAGTGCGGGGGAAAATCCAGGGATTCCCCAATGCTCCCCTGGCTATCATAACACCATCACACCCGCAATAATCAAGCATTCGTTTGGCATCGTAAGGAGTAAAAACATCGCCATTTCCTATAACAGTAATGTTGATTTTTTCTTTTATTTTTTTTATTATTTCCCAATCAGCCTGCCCGCTGAAACCTTGTTCCACTGTTCTGCCATGTATGGTTACGGCTTTTATGCCTTTTTCTTCAGCAAGTCGCGATATTTCTAATGCAGTTTGACAATCTTCCCATCCTTTTCTAATTTTAATGGAAACAGGAATATTTACTCTTTGAACCAATTCCTCCATAATTAAAGCCGCATGATTTATATCTCTTAAAAGCCAGCCTCCCTCTTTATTTTTTAGTATCTTTCGCGCAGGACATCCCATGTTTATATCTATTATATCGGCCTGTAGGTAGCTTTCTGCAACCTCCGCGGCACGGCCCATAACTTGTCGATCAGAACCAAACAACTGAACTGCAATAGGCTTATCTTGCCTTATTAAAAAAGCAAGTTTATCTAATTTCTCCGGGGGATATTCTAACATAGCCCTGGCGCTTATCATTTCCGAAAAAACAAGGCCACATCCTTCCTCACGGCACACCTGACGAAAAGAATGGTCTGTAATAGAAGCCATGGGAGCAAGAATTAATTTATTATTTGTATGATAACTGCCTATGTTCAATTAGCAAGCATCCTCAACTGTTTAATATATTTATAAATCATTATACATCAATCTCTCTATATGCAACACTTTTCTTCAAAATTACTACAAATAAAAAAGCCATCGGTATTTCTACCCATGACCCTGTAAGACTCATAAATAATTTATATAATTCAACTTTCCCTTCAAATCCTACAAAAGCTTATACTCCACCCTTATTGAATACAAACCTGACAAAAAACGAAATGGCAATAAATGCACCCAGTAATACGAAAAAACCTCCGTCTACCATTTAAACCACCTCCTCCTTAAAATGCCTTCAACTTAAATGAAATAATCTGTAAGCTTATCTTAATATTGCGAATATTCTAACAGCTGCAAAACATAATGTCAACCACTTCATTAAAATTTTAAGAAAAAACAATATCTTGTTCTTAAAAATTGCCTGTGGTATAATATTTTTGCCTACGGGGCGTAGCGCAGTTTGGTAGCGCGCCTGCTTCGGGAGCAGGAGGTCGTGGGTTCGAATCCCGCCGCTCCGACCAATTGTGTAGATATAATGAACATTTTAAATTACGGCACAAGGGGAAATATGTGAAATAGAAAAACACTATGCATTAAAAATAAATTTAAAATCCTATCTCTTTGGCATATTTAAAGCAGATATGCCCTTCTTACCTGTAAATGCAAAACATATTCCTTAACAAAAAATGCATTTGGAAGTAATGATTATTTCAAGTAAAAAATTTAATTTTACTTATTTTTATCAATTATTTTCGTTGCAAAGAAAAATATCAATAAAAATCATATATCGGCTCCTATAATTCGCAAAAACTAGGATTTGTGAAGGATTTATTTGTACAGAATAGAATGACATCTATATAGCTTAAATTATGACAAGACTTGCCAAATTTAGGAAGGTGATTTATGATGACCAAAGCTCTTTTAGTTGTGGATATGCTGCGAGACTTCGTAGATGAAAAAGGAGCTCTTTATATTGGTGATTCAAGCGCTATTATTCAAAATGTTTCCGCCCGATTACAAGAACATCGCAATGCAAATAATCCGATTATATATATTGTAGACAGTCACCTACCACATGATGCCGAGTTTAATCTTTTTCCACCTCATAGCCTGAAGGGTGAATGGGGAGAAGAAATAATTGATAACCTTGCGCCCCACGAAAAGGACATTATAATACCTAAACGTAGATACAGCGCTTTCTTCGGCACTGATCTGGATTTAACATTAAGGGAACTTGGCGTGAAAGAATTAGAATTAACTGGAGTAGTTACCCAAATATGTATTCTTTATACCGCAGCTGATGCCCGCATGTTGTTATATGATGTGGAAGTAAGAAAAAATTGTGTAGCCTCATTTGATGAGGAAGCACATGAATTTGCTTTAAAAGAGATGGATAAAACCCTGGGAGTGAATGTTATTTAAAGACTTTAAACAATAAATTAAGGAACACAAGGTTATAATTATGAAAAAACTACACAGTATAAAAGACGTAAAAAATTTTAAGGTAGAAAAAGAAAGAAAGCTGCACAGTGCCACTCACTTCGAAATACAAGAAGGACTTACTTCAGATATTTATTTCGTGCGTACTGCCGAAATTCTTGCTCACGCCGGAAAAGAAAATGTTCACGCCGTAGCTGAGATTTTTAGCAGTAAAGAGGGAGTTTTCGCAGGTAGCGAGGAAGTTTGCAACCTTTTAAAAGATAGCAACGTTTCTCTCTGGGCCCTTAAAGAGGGAAAAGAAATGGCTCACAAAGAGGTTGTAATGCAAATAAGCGGCCTTTACAAAGATTATGGCATTTATGAAACAGCAATTCTAGGCATGCTGGCGAGCGCTAGTGGCTGGGCTTCTGCTGCAAGAAATTGCAAAGAGGCAGCCCAAAATCTGCCGGTTTACTGCTTCGGCGCCAGGCACCTGCACCCTTCTGTTGCGCCTGTAATGGAAAGAGCTGCTGTCATTGGGGGAGCAAGCAATTGCAGCTGCATTTTAGGGGCTAAACTTTTAAATTTAGAGCCCGTGGGAACAGTACCTCACACCGCAATTCTTATTATTGGAGATACTCTAGAGACTGCTTTACATTATGATAATGCTATGCCTTCAGATTCGCCACGTATCATTTTGGTTGACACGTTCAAGGATGAAGCTGAAGAAAGCCTGCGTATAGCTGAAGCTTTAAAAGAAAAGTTACATGGAGTAAGGCTTGATACTCCGGGAGAAAGAGGAGGAGTCACTCCGGCACTGGTTAAAGAAGTTAGAGCTCGCCTGGAACAAGCGGGTTATGAAAAGGTGCAAGTATTTGTTTCGGGAGGGATAACTCCTGAACGTATTATTGAACTTGCAGATGCCGGCGCAGATGCGTTCGGAGTGGGAAGCTATATTGCCGGAACCAAAGCCATTGATATGACTTTAGATTTGAAAGAAATAGAAGGTAAACCCATAGCCAAGAGAGGGCGCATACCGGGAGTTACATCCAACTCCCGGCTGGAAAAATTTTTATAATGTGATTTAAACAACAGCTTTTTCTAATTTTTAGATATCTGAGGGAAATTTTGGCTAATTATAATTTTGCATATAACAAAATAAGGAGGTTTCTACACAATGAATCTTAAAGGCACAAAAACAGAAAAAAATTTGATGGAAGCTTTTGCTGGAGAATCAATGGCCAGAAACAAGTACACATATTTTGCTTCCATCGCCAAAAAGGAAGGTATGGAACAAATTGCCGCATTTTTTCAAGAAACAGCAGACAATGAAAAAGAACATGCAAAAAGACTGGCTAAATTTCTAGAGCTAATCGGCAACACGGAAGAAAATCTTAAAGAGGCTGCAGCCGGTGAAAATTATGAATGGACAGATATGTACCCACGTTTTGCCAAAGAAGCCAAAGAAGAAGGTTTTGATGAAATAGCTTCCGTTCTTGAAGAAATCGGCGAAGTGGAAGAGGAGCATGAAAAGCGCTACCTGGCTTTACTTGAGAGAATAAAAGAAGGTTCAGTTTTTCAACGCGATACTGAAATTGAGTGGCAATGCAGAAATTGTGGGTATGTACACCAGGGGAAAGAAGCTCCTTCAGAATGCCCGGCTTGTGCTCATCCTCAATCTTTCTTTCAACCTAAAGCAACTAACTTTTAACTTAAGCATATTACAAAGAAACGCTAAAAAAAGGGGGGCTCCCCATTAATGCCGGGCCACCCCTTTTTTAATAATATGCTTGCCTAAAGTTCTTCTTCAATGATATCCTCTTCTAAAATATCTTCTCTTTCAAAAAGATGTACTACTTCTTGGAGGATATGTAGCAAATATTCCCTATCTTTTTGCGGAAATCGAGAGAAAAAAATACCTAATAAAAAATACCTTCTTTCTTCAGCTTCTCTTAAAATTTTACAACCTTTTTCAGTAATATTTATCCATACCTGCCTACGGTCTTTTTCCCTGCGTTCACGGGTAACCAGCCCCATCCGGGAAAGTCGACTTACTATAGCAGTAATTGCACTTAATGTAACTCCCAATGATTCAGCTAAATATGAAGTATTACTGGCCCCTTTTTTTTCTAAAATACGTAAAATTGATAATTGGGTTCCCGTAATATCATCAGAAGTATACTTATTAAATAAATACCTAAAACGATTAATCAATCTACTAAATACATGATCCAAATCTTTTATGTAGTCAATAAGTTCTTGATTATTAATTTTAACTCAGGCTCCTCTCAATGTTTTATGATTTACTTAATGTGTTTAATATTATCATTAACTATTATAAGCGTCAATAAATCCTCTGGCAAGAAAAAGGGGTATTTAAAATGTATTTAAATATACATCTTCCTTTTCGCCTTATAAATAAGAGTTTATAATTTTCTCTTATGTTACAATATAATTAGAAGAAAGCTGAGGTGCAACCATGAATAAGCAAATATTTAAATATTTTTTACCTCTGATATCCGCTGTTATATTAATATTTTCGTTTCCCCGTTTTGACCTTGGTGCGTTTGCATGGGTAGCACTAATACCTTTATTGTGGTTTATCGTTAGTTCTCCCCCGCGGACAGCTTTAGCAGGGGGGATTCTTTTTGGGTTTGTTTTTCATCTTTATATAAACTCTTTTGTCATTGTCACCCTTAATCAATTTCTTTCTATGCCGCTAACCATAGCTGCTTATTTGCTTTTGGCCATATTTCTAAGCCTTTATTACGGAGTTTATGCTTATCTGGTAAGCCGCTTAAAGGAAATAATACCGGCATACTTTATGGTTTTTCTACTTCCCTTCCTCTGGGTAATTATGGAATGTGTTCGCTCATTAGGATTGCTGGGCTACACTGCCGGTTATGTGGGATATTCTCAGTGGGCTTACCCAAATATTTTGCAAATTTCCAGCGTTTATGGATATTGGGGGATCGCTTTTTTAATAATATTTTTACAAGCATTAGTAGTTATGGTTGTTCAAAATAAACTTGGTCGGGATCAAATACTAAAAGCTTTTTCAGTTTGGGTATTAATTTTATTGATGGGCTTAAGTGTCCCCCACTTTTTCCCTGTAGAAAAAAACCCGGAAACCAAAAACATTGCCTTAATCCAAGCCAACATACCACAAGAGGATATACTGGCAGGCCCTGATGACAACTTAGTGCGTTACGAAAATCTCACCAGAGAAGCATTCAGCCAAAATGAAAACATTGACCTTGTAGTATGGGCAGAAACTGTCCTTTCTTTACCTCTAGCGAGAGGAAAAGCAATTTTGCCAGAAATAGAAGACCTTTCCCGGGAATTTGATACTCCTTTTCTATACGGGGCAATGGTTCGGGAAAACGATGATTTATATAATTCCGCGGTTTTCTATTGCCCTCACACGGAAAGACTCCAAAAAAATTACAAGCAATATCTCGTCCCCATAGTAGAATATTTTCCCTATAATGACCTCTTAAATCAGTGGCTGGATTTAGGGCTAAATTTGGGAAACTATACCAGGGGACAGGAAGAAAATATTTTTTATTATAACGATCGCCCTTTGGGTAGCATTCTTTGCTTCGAATCATTTTTCGGCAACTATAGCCGCAAGTATGCCGCCGCCGGCGCCCAATATATGTTTGTCCTCACTAATGATGGTTGGTTGGGAGATACCCACGGTCTTGACCAACATGCTCATACTATTTTGATACGCGCGGCTGAAATGGGCATAGGAGTTACCCAGGTAGCAAACACCGGGATAACGATTTCCGCCGATTACACCGGCGAAGAAATTTTACGTTCGGGAATAAAAACGGAAGAAGTCCTCTTTTTAGAAACTGATTTTAGTCGCAGAACTACCGTTTATAGTGTCCTGGGAGAATATTTTGTTTACGGAAGTCTTTTAATTTCCCTGGCTCTTATTTTTTTCGGCGGCAAAGTAAAATTTGGAGCAAAAAATTAGGTATAAATTTTCAATTCTTCCAAACTCAATTCTCTAAAATATTTTCATGCTTAATGTTTTCTTGAAGTTTTGTAAAATCATGATGGGTATTAATATTGAAAAACACTTTTTCTTCCGGATCAAAATTATATATTATTTCTTTAGGAATATATTTAACATCAAACTCCTTATAAAGATCAGCAATTTTAAATTTTCCTGACCGTAAATAAGCTTCTATAGTATCAGTGCATTCCTTGCTATAAAAAGCATAAAGTGGCTGCAAATAGTTATCTACGCAAGGCACTACAATATGATAATTTTCCGTGTAAGCATGCATATATTTGATTAAATCCAAGTTCACAAAAGGCATATCGCAAGCAATAATAAAATTACTCTTATGCGAAGAATAATACAATCCCGCATGTAATCCTCTAAGGGACGATTTTTTGCAGCTTTTAATAACATCTTCGATTAATCTAATTTTCATATGTCGAAAAAGCTCGGGTTGATTAGTAACTATAATTATTTCTCCAAAACATTCTTTAAGTCTGGAAGCTATATGTTCAATAATGGGTTTTTCCCCTAACTTTAACAAGGCTTTGGGTGAACCAAACCGCTTGCTGTCTCCACCGGCAAGTATGACTGCTGTGCCCAAGTTGTCTTCATTTTTTTTATACATGGTTAAATCCTCATTCCCGTGATAAATTATCAAGCAGCAGTTTCATCCGTTTTTTTCCTTTCATTAATCATTACCGCCCAGACCCCTAACTCATATAAAATAAGTAGAGGAACAATTAATATTATTTGTGAAATAATATCAGGGGGGGTTATTATAGCTGCTGCCCCCAGCATGATTAATACAGCATATTTCCTTTTGCTTTTTAAAGTATCTGCGGAAATTAAACCCATTTTGCTTAATACCCACAATAGCATTGGAAGTTGGAAAAAAAGGCCGAATACTAATAATAAATTAAAAACAAAAGAGATATAGTTACTTACATTAAACATTGGGCTTAGTTGAGCAGTTTGAAACCCCAAAAAAAACTGGAGTATTAATTGCATTACTACGAAGTAAGCAAATAATACTCCGGCAATGAAAAAAAATAAGACTCCCCCGGTTACACCTAGCGCAAGTTTCTTTTCACTTCTATATAAACCCGGAAATAAAAATGCCAAATTCTCATAAATAACGACCGGTAAGACTAAAAAAATCCCCACCATCACTGCAATGCGTAAGTTCGCCATAAATGCCTCGGGAGGAGAAAAATACACCAATGAAAAACCTTCAATTGGGCTAGCTATAAGATGACGGATATAATCGGCCTGCGTGAAACTAAATACTACTGCAATAATAAAAGCTATCACAATGACGATAATCCTATTGCGCAGCTCTCCTATGTGCTCCAATACCGTCATGTTTTCAGTACGGTTTTTAGCCAAAGCTTAACTCCTCGGTTTCCCTGCTGTCTTCTAATTTAATTACTCATCATTATTTTGGCTCTCACCGGATGATTCAGCAGCAGCTTCTTCAGTTTTCTTACCGCTTAAACCATCTTTCAGCTCCGTTACGCTTTTGCCGATAGACTTAGCCAAAGCCGGCAGCTTTCCGGGGCCAAATATCAGCAGGACTACTGCCAATATTAAAATGAGTTCTGTGGGCCCAATTTTACCTATAGACATTCCTTTACCTCCTTTATCTTTAGTGTCAAAATATTAATTTAGAAGTGAAAGATCCTGACCCGGCCTGTAACCCTTTTCTTGAGCGGCTGAATCAAGATGCATGGTGCAAAGATTTTCCACATCTAAAATCACATTTCCCTCTATCTCTTTTAAAGAAATTGTTTTTATATAACTTTTGCAATGTTCGCAAACATTTATACGCCGGCTCTTTTCGTCATTAACAAAAAAATAGCCCATTTTATAATAATCTTTATTATTGCAATAGGGGCATTCCAAACGTGAAAAATTCCACTGGGTATGGCAAAGCCAACACTCTAAAATTCTGGCATTATTATCTTTTCTTAACATAGCCATCATGGGCTTTTGCCCGCAAACAGGACAAAACCCCTTCGACCACAATGAAAAATCGGTAATTTCTGCTGCTTTGCCGGCGTAACTCATGTAAAAGGGTGAAAGAGCAGTAAATATTATATTAGATATAAGCTCCGATTCAATATTGCATTTATCCTGGACGGAATTTTCCCGCAGGTAATTTTCCACATTTTCCGGAGTATTTCCACCTTTGCGATTTAATAATTGAGAAAGGTTTTCTGCTTGCAGTTCCGGTAGACTTTCAAGCAGTTCCAGTTTTTGAGAAAGATTTGATTCGTTATTTAATAATACTCTCGCTATTTTAAACATTAATTCCCTTACCTTCAAAAAGTCCAGATTTAACAATTCATCAGCTAAGAGATAATGCCCCTGCCTAAGATATTCCTTTATAGTTTCTTCCTCCAGGTTAAAAGGAACATCTATGTGTTCCAAGTATTGAAAATGTATTTCTAACAGTTCCTGATATGAAGCTAACAATTGGGCATAGTTTTCATTTTTCTTTGCATACTTTTTAATTGCTTTATTTATTTTTTCCAAAGAATATCCCTGCATATAGTTTTTCCTCCTAAATCTCCACCGGTTAGTTCTTTACCTCCGAAAAGTTACTAGTTGTCTTTGTTAATATCTTCAGTAACATCAACACTTTGCTTTAAATCTTTGCCAGCTTTCCGTAATTCATTAAAACCCTGGCCAATAGACCTACCCAGTTCCGGCAGTTTTGTTGGGCCAAAAATGATTAGTGCCACTACCAGGATAATAAGTATTTCCATCATCCCAATTTTGCCTAACACAAAAACACCTCCAGCTGATCATCAAAATAGTTATTGCTTTTCACTTTTTCATCAAACATCAAAAAGCAGCAATTAATACACCCTGTCCATTTATCAATAGTTTACTATATATTATATAACAAAAACAAGGATATGCGAAACCTAAAATGCCAATATTACATTATTTATTCTCAATTTCCTTCAATAATTCCCGGCCAAATGATTTTAAATTAGAAGGAACAAATATGCTTATTACACCTACCTCCTGTCCCATAACGACCTTTAAGCCGGAAAAAGGACCGCTATATTCTTTTTTTGCCGGCACTTCGTGTGCTTGCAAAAAACCACAAATAATGTCTGCTTCTGTTTCATTTGTAGCTTCTATTAAAAAAACCCATTCTTCCTCAGCCATAAAATCAACTCCTTACATTTGACAGTTTATTAAACATCCAGTACTATTTGCTTGCCGAAAGGAGTAACTACCCCCATGGATTTAAGTAAAAATATACTCGATTACTCAAAACAGCTTGGACTGGAAGTTGCAGGTATAATAGATGCCAAACCGCTTTATGAGCTAAGAACTCATTTAGAAAATCGCATCCAGGGAGGATTAGCATCTCCTTTTGAAAATAAATCTATTGAAAAGAGAATAAATCCACACCAGAGCTTAGCCGGTTGCCAAAGTATTATATGCTTCGCGCTTTCTCACCTGGCTGCTTCCAAGTCACCTCCGGTAAATAATGAGCCCTATGGAAAAATTGCTGAATTCGCGCGCGGCAAAGACTACCATTCTGTCTTACAGGAAAAAGCCTCTCAATTAATAAATTATATAGAAAAATTATATCCCTCCCCTTTTAATTTTTTTATTTCCGTGGATACAAGCCCACTGGTTGAACGGGCATTCTTGCATAAAGCAGGTGGCGAACTGGGTGAAAATACTACATTTTTATCTCCTTTCAGTGGTTCCCGGGTATCATTAGGAATGATCTTAACAGACATTCCTCTATCTCATCACAAAATCACTCCCCCTTCACCACTATGTTTAAAATGCGGTCTTTGCCGCGAATCTTGCCCTACCGGAGCTTTATTTGCTCCTTTTCAAATCGATGCCCGGCGCTGCCTTTCTTTAATTACGCAAAGCAAAGGAATTATCCCCCGCGTTTTTAGAAAAAGTTTAGGGGTCAGGTTATATGGTTGTGATACGTGTCAAAATGTTTGTCCTTTTAACCGGAAAATAGATAAATATCTGCTCAAGAACTTACCTCCCCCTATTTTACCCGATGAGTTACCCTTAATTACTTGCTCAAATATGAGCAAAGAAAATTTCAAAAAAATATTTGGCCGCACTGCCATAAATTGGCGAGGCCGCCAGATATTGCGTCGAAATGCTATCGTGGCTATGGGTAACAGCAAAAACATTAATGTTATAAAGCCTTTAAACAATCTACTGCAAAACGACCCTTCCCCAATAATAAGATTACATTCCGCCTGGTCTCTCGGGCAATATGGGGAAATCGAAGCAAGGCAGGCGTTGGAAAGTTGCTTTCCCCGTGAAAATAATGTAGAGGTTCGCCAAGAAATTATAACATCTCTTAACGAAATAGAAAATAAAGAATAAGCGATGTTGATTGCTTAGAGGATTTCCCCTAATGGAGTTTTTTTATTTATTGCGTTCTTTCCAGAATTGGGAGCCAATAGCAGCAATCAATAAGAATAAGCTCAAAACTACCAGCCAGATAGCAAACTGGAAGAAATAATTTCCTGACATTAAACTTTCCTGGTCTCTATTTATTAGTCCATGTTCCAAAAGTTGAGGGATACTATAAATTATTACCACCAAAGACATCAGCAGCGGAATTACATTATATATTCCCCCTTTTTTTTGTTTGCCCGGCAAATTAAACAACTGGCGAAGTAATTCTGAAAAAATTCCGGTTTTAAAATCATACAATCCTGTAACCAAGATAAGTAAGCCGATAATGAAAAGCAGCAAATGAGTCATTCCATAATATGTAAACAGAAGAAAAACAACTATTAAAAAAACAACGTCTAAAATCAATAAAAGAATAAAATGGGAACTTTTCATCAAATACCTCCAGCAATCAAGAGCACTCAACAACGGCCTGATCTTTTGCAACTGCTTTTGCTTTTATTTAGCTTCCCCATTATTTATAAAGCCACTTTGCCCCCATAAACAAAGAATAAATAATATTTTTAGTTGTTTAATATTAAGATGCTAAGTCTAAAATCCAAACTTCCGAAGTAGTTGGAAGTTTTCCTGCTTCAAAATAAGCTGTTTCACCAACATACTGCACATTATCCATACTCTTCACAAAACGATCTATGCCCTCAATATTTATATTCAACAAAGATGTTTTATAGTGCATAGGAATAGCTACTTTTGGAGCTATTTCGGCTATAATTTGGCGAGCCTGCTCAGCATTAACGGTATATACTCCGCCTACCGGAATCATTAATACATCTGTTTGAGCTAAAAACGTTTTCTGATCATCGTTGAGTGTATTTTCTCCATAATCTCCCATGTGGGCAAACGCTACCCCTTCCATTTGCCAACGGAACATAATATTATTTCCTCTTTTTTCTCCACCGGCATCATCATGATTAGTAATCAATCCTTCAAATTGTATGGGGCCAAAAAGCAATGGCATTGGTTCTTTTATTATCAAAGGATCTCCTTTTAGAGCCTGAACATTATTATGGTCAAAATGATTATGGCTTATGGTAACAACTGATGCCTCAATATCCGGAAAAGAATAACCTATCTCGGTTGAGTAAGGATCAGTCACAATTTTTATGCCGGGCCTTTCGAACAAAAACATGGCATGCCCAAACCAACTAACACTTACTTTAGCCACTTCGATTTTCCTCCTTTCGAGTAATTTATATTCATAAATATCGGCGTATGTTTAACCATGGAAGTACTTAAAACAATTTTAGTATATCATAGCATATATTTACAAATAAAAATCGCATGTGAAGGAAACTAAAGCTTGGCGGCAGAGGAAATATCTGGATATTAAGCCACACAATTATTCTCCTAAGACAATAATTGTTCTCTGTATTCATTTTGCAGCACCATTATCAACAAAAAAACACCATTGCACTAATTGAAATTATTACCATAAAAATTTGAGGTTAACTTACAGACTTTTACCCGCAGCATCCGCCGCAATCCGAACCGGGGTTTTCATCAAGTATGGTAAAACCTTCATAATTTGCATCGTTTTTGTAATCCAGCACTTTTCCGTTGATGTGCTTTAAAACTTTTTCCGCAAAAACAAAATTTACCCCTTCCACTTCTTTTACATGGTCGTCTTCACTGTTAACTGACTCTTCCAGAGCCAACCCCATCTGGGGACCTCCTCAACCAGTTCCGCTCACATAAATCCTAATATAAGCGTCTTCCTGGTTTTCTTGTTTCAAAATCTCCTTGAACTTTTCCACAGCTAAGTTCGTTACATTAATCATATTTGATACTCCTTTCTTAATTTTTCTTTTAAAAGTAACCACATAATGATAAATACATAATCTTTATACTACCTTTTTTATTCCATATATTCACAGTAGATTTTTTTTAAGTTACTTTAAAAGTTTCTTTTATTATAATACTTTCCTGATTCTTATGCAATAACTCCGGTTATCAACAATTCACTGCCTGAGCCTCTTAAATAAAGCCTAAAATTATTTCTTCCATAGATATTCTTGGGCGCATAGAAGGATTCTCTGCGGGATAACCTACCGGCAGCAGCACTACAGGTGTTATTTCTAAAGGTAAACTTAGAATCTCACTAACCCTTTCTTGATCAAACATGCGCACCCAGCAAGACCCAAGCCCCAAACTTGTAGCTTTAAGCACAATATGTTCCACAGCGATACCCAGATCCAAATATGCAGAAACCGGGATGCCGGTTTCTTCCACTTTTTGAGGAAGTTTGCGCTGATAAAGCATATTTGCAACTTCCCGGCTCATAACATTCGCATCAATTAATTCCTCTACCCTTTTTTCAATTAGCTGGCGGGTGAAAGCATGACGATCAAGGCAACAAACAATAATTAGTGGGGCATTCGCTACAAAATGCTGAGTAATACCTTCTTGCAATCGGTTTTTCATGTCATCGTCTTGAACAATTAAAAACCGCCAGGATTGCCTGTTTGTAGCAGAGGGCGCCTTTCTTGCAGCTTCCATAAGTTCTTTTATAAGTTCTTTTGGCACAGGATCTTTCGTATAACCCCTAATACTGCGTCTTTTTTCTATAGCTTCGTCAAGTTCCAAAATATTCTCCCCTTCCTTATTTTTTAGTACTGCTAATCTATTTCCATGGAAACATATTAGTTCCTCTATTAATTAGATTATGAGCAAATAATTTCCTTTATAAACAAAAATAGGGGCAACTTTTCTCATTAGCTGCCCCTAAGTCATCCTTAGAGCTAATTTTTGATTAGATTTATTTTCCTCTCTTTACTTTAATTGCTTTGGGACGTTTTTCTTCAGCCTTAGGCAAGTCAATCTTTAATACTCCATCCTCATAAACAGCTTCTACATTTTCGGATTGAAGGGCTACAGGAAGTTCAAAACCCCTTGCAAATTGCCCGCTATATCTTTCTTTCCAATAGACATTTCCTTCAGTTTTTTCATCTTCTTTCTGCATTTCACCTCTAATAGTTACCTGATTGCCGGTAACATTTATTTCTACATCCTCAGGGTCTATACCAGGTAAATCCACATGAGCTTCATACTTTTCTTCATTTTCATATATGTCTATTGTGGGGTAAAGCTCTTCCCTTGCACCTAAAGGCCACGACCTCAATGCATCATCAAACAACCTATCTAACTCTGTTCTCAGACGACCAGCTTCTCTCCTCGGATCCCTCCTAATCAATTCGGCCATCTTTAACACCCCCTATAATAAAATATTCTTGTTAGCACTCTATCTAGGTGAGTGCTAACCAATTCAATTCTTATTATAAGTAGTGTTTTTTATAGTATCAAGGTGCTATGATATCAAATATATGCCTTGAGAGAACGTGAGCAGGGAAGAGTTTTCATTTACTCTCTCTTTTTACAAAATACTTTATATTTCTTTGTCATTTCAATATGTAGACCATTTATTAAAGTTTATCTTCTTCCTCTTCCATATTTCTAGCATAAATGATGCGCAAACCTTCAAGGGTTAGATAATGATTAACTTTTTCAATGGTTTCAGATTCTTCAGCCAATATTTCAGCAAAGCCTCCTGTAGCCAAAACTAAGGGCTTACGGGGCATTTCATTAATGATACGATGCACTATACCATCAACCTGGCCGACAAACCCATAGATAATACCTGAATGCATGCTGCTGATAGTATTTTTGCCAATTACATGGCGCGGTTTAACCATTTCTACGCGGGGTAGCTTGGCAGCTTTATTAAATAAAGCTTCCGTAGAAACCCCTATTCCGGGTGCTATTGCTCCTCCCAGATAATCTCCTTTTTCATTGATCACACAAAATGTGGTGGCAGTTCCAAAATCTACTATCACCAAAGGCCCTCCATATAGTGAATACCCCGCTACTGCATTTACAACTCTGTCTGCACCTACCTCGCGTGGATCATCCATCAAAATGTTAAGCCCCGTTTTTACCCCCGGACCAATAATTAAAGGAGATATTTTGAAGTACTTCTTAGACATTTTTTCCAGGGAATACATTAAAGGGGGTACTACCGAGGAAATTACAATTCCGGTGACATCCCTCCATTCTAAGTCACTATGCCTGAAAAGGTTTTTAATAGTAATTCCCAATTCATCCTCGCTGCGCTCCCAACTTGTGGTAATACGCCAACATGTAATTAATTCATTATTTTGAAACACACCAAGCATTTTATGAGTATTTCCCACATCTATGGTTAACAGCATGAATACACCCCCTGATAAATATATCAAAGACATACTAAAAATACAATTGCATCACTCCGGGTCCGGCTAACCGTAAAAGTATATAGCTTTCTATTTCTACACCACTATACGGACTCTATTCCGGGCTCAGTTAATTATCACTATAAGGTTTGTTTTAAAAACATATATTATCATTCTCTACTATATGCAGGAAAAAGCTAAAAATAATCGAATCAAATACCTGATAACATTACTAAGCTTTATATACAAGATAATTTTTACTTAAAATAAAGGAGAAAATTTATAAATGGTAGATGAACAAAAAATACAACAAGCAGTTAAAATGATCCTGGAAGCCATTGGAGAAGATTCTACCCGAGAAGGGCTAAGAGAAACACCTGAGAGGGTTGCCAAATTGTACAGTGAAGTTTTTGGCGGAGTACATCAAGATGCTCGCGAACTTCTGAAAAAGTGTTTTGTTTCTGATGAGCATGACGAAATGGTGTTGGTTAAAGACATCTCTTTTTACTCCATGTGTGAGCATCATCTCATGCCTTTTTATGGCAAAGCCCATATCGCTTATATCCCCGCCGGCGGACGCATAACCGGACTTAGTAAATTAGTGCGGGTAATTGAAGTTATTGCTTGCCGTCCTCAATTACAGGAACGGCTTACCACACAAACCGCAGACACAATTATGGAAATGCTTTCTCCTAAAGGGGTGGTTGTCGTAATTGAAGCTGAGCACCTTTGCATGAGTATTCGTGGGGTTAAAAAGCCGGGTTCCATTACGGTAACTTCTGCAGTAAGAGGTTTATTCCGTCACAGCCCCGTTTCACGCGAAGAAGCTTTTACCTTGATTAAGGGCAAGTAAGTATATCAAAGCCGGGAGGTTGTTGAAATGAGCAAAATACTCAATTGCGGCAATCATAAGCTTTCCCTTGGCAAAAGAACCCTGATTATGGGAACCCTTAATATTACCCCCGACTCATTTTCTGATGGAGGAAGTTTTCTAGAACCGCAAAAAGCTTTAGAACAAGCGCATCACATAGCTAATGAAGGAGCAGATCTAATTGATATAGGAGGCGAATCAACGCGCCCCGGGGCCACTCCTATTTCTGCAGAAGAAGAACTACGCCGCGTTATTCCTGTCATTAAAACCATAATTAAGGAAATTAATATCCCCCTCTCCATAGATACTTACAAGTCAAGTGTAGCTGAAGAAGCATTGCAAGAAGGCGTACAAATGGTTAATGATGTTTGGGGGCTCAAAGCCGATTCAAAAATGGCGGAGCTTACAGCAAAATATGAAGTGCCGGTGTGCTTAATGCATAATCGGGAAAAAGCAATTTATGAAGATGTTATTTCAGAAGTTATTTCCGATCTTCAAGAAAGTATTAATATGGCCCTTAATGCCGGCATCGCTGCAAATAATATTATTATTGATCCGGGCATTGGCTTTGGAAAAACATTGGAGCATAACCTGGAAGTAATGCACCATTTAGATAAGTTAAAAACCCTGAATTTTCCCATTTTGTTGGGCACTTCTCGCAAATCATTAATCGGCAAAATCCTTGACTTGCCCACTTCCGAGCGACTTGAAGGAACCGCCGCTACCATCGCGTACGGTATTACCAAAGGAGTAGATATAGTCAGGGTACATGACATTAGAGAAATGCGGCGGGTAGTGATGATGACGGATGCCATCGTCAAACGTTAACTTCTATTTAATTCAAGGAGAAATAAAAATGGACAGAATCGACATAAACAATATATCACTATACGACTACCACGGAGTCTTACCCGAAGAAAGGGAGCAGGGCCAAGAATTTCTGATAAGTATCAGCCTGGAAGTAAACTTGCAAGGCATTAGTAGAACAGATGATATAGAAGATACGGTAGATTACAGTAATATTTGTAGCATGGTTAAAGAGATTTCCGCCCGAGAACCCTGCCGGCTAATCGAAACTTTGGCTGAAAAAATATCCCATGAAATTTTATATTTTTTTCCCCAAGTAAAAAAAATAACAGTTACGGTAATAAAACCAAACCCTCCTTTGTCGGAGGCAACTGATGGTGTTTCTGCCACAGTAGTTCGATTTGGGAGCAAGTAATTTATTATGAAAATGCGACCAGGAAAAATAAACAGCATTCCTTTAAGGACGAAGGGGAGGGAATTAATATGAGCATTGTTTATATCGGGTTGGGAGCTAACTTAAATAATCGGCTATCTTATCTTAAAAAAGCTGTAATCAAATTAAATAAACACCCACGAGTAGAGCTCCACTCACTTTCGTCTATTTATGAAACCGACCCGGTAGGAACTACCGCGCAAGAACGTTATTTAAATGCTGTATGCGCGGTAGAAACCAACCTTTCTCCCCTTGATTTACTGCAACTAACCAAACAAATAGAGCATGAACTGGGAAGAAAGGAAAAGGGAAATTGGGCATCCCGCCTTATTGACCTTGATATACTGGTTTATCCGGAAACAATAATCCATAATGAAAACCTTCAATTGCCTCATCCTTTAATCGCCTATCGCTGGTTTGTTTTGGTACCCCTGGCCGAAATTGCCCCCCAATTAATCCCGCCGGGGTTTTCACAAAATGTAAAAGAGTTGCTTCAAGCACTGGGGCCTCCGGAAGGCGTAGACAAGCTGGATCTGCAAAACCCCTGGGATGAATTTAGCTATTTCTTATTAAATAAACAATAATTAATTTAGGCAAGATTACTTTTTATATATTCCTGATAAGTTCGGTGAAGATTAACTGTTATAGCCCCGACAAAACCAGAGCCAATGATGTCTTCATCAATTTTTACCAGGGGCATAATCTCCATTAAAGAATTGGTTAGAAAAGCTTCATCCGCCCCTTTTAAAAAGGCAGGGCTTAAATTTTGCTCCTCAACCCCATAAGTCTTAGAAGCCAGTTTTAGCACCACAGCCCGGGTAATTCCCGGCAGCAACCCCGATTCCGGTGGAGGAGTAAACAGGACATTGTTTTTTATTACAAAAAGATTGCTTGCCGTTCCTTCCACCAGGTAGCCTTTTAGATTTAAAAATATTCCTTCGTCTACTCCTTTATAATATGCCTCGCGACGGCCCAATATATTATCAAGGTAGTTAAGTGTTTTAAAACCTACCTGAGGGGAGTTTTCATTTAAAGGAAAGCTCATAAAAGAAGCTTTAATACCTTGACGATATTGTTCCGGAGTATAAGGAACGGAAGGGTTTGTAGTAATAAAAAAAGTAGAATTACTATTAGTCTCGGGCCAAATTCCGCGCACATTAGTTCCTCTGGTAAGGGTTAATCTCATCAATCCTTCCCGCACCTCATTAGCAGCCAGAATTTCATCAACTGCCTCTTTCATCTCCAACAAAGTGCCCGGTAGACTAATATGTAAGGCCAAAGCCCCTTCTCTCATTCTCTGTAGGTGTTCTTCTATTAAAAAAGGCATGCCATTATAAATACGAACAGTTTCGAATAAACCGTCTCCATAAAGGACCCCCCGGTCGTTGATAGAAATGCAAGCTTCGTCAAGGGATAAAACATTTCCATTCAAATAACATAAATTACTCACTAAATCCCCCCTATTTAATATTCAAAACCTAAAGCACCTAAAAGGGCTTTAGCTTTGTCAAGTGTCTCCTGATATTCAGCCTGAGGAGATGAATCAGCTACTATGCCTCCGCCCACTTGAAAGAACACCCGGTTATTTTTAATTATAATGGTACGTATTACAATATTTAAGTCAGCATGCCCGTTAAAATCAATATATCCTATAGAGCCCGTATAAATTCCCCGCCGCACAGGCTCTAGTTCTTCAATTATCTCCATAGCCCGAATCTTTGGGGCACCGGTAATAGATCCACCGGGAAAAGAAGCTTGCAAAACGTCAATCACGCTGCTCTCAGGCCTAAGCTCTCCCTCTACGGTAGAAACCAGGTGATGAACCGTAGCATATTCCTCAAGCGTAAAGAGTTCCGGAACTTTAACTGTACCTGTTTTGCATATTTTGCTCAGATCATTGCGCTCTAAGTCTACAATCATTACTAATTCTGCTTGATCTTTAGAGCTTTCCCATAATTCTTGCCGTAAAGCATAATCTTCATCAGAGGTTCTGCCTCGCGGGCGTGTGCCCTTAATAGGACGGGTTTCCATCTTAGTGCCTTCCTGCCTTAAAAATCTTTCCGGTGAAGAACTCACCACCGTCACTTCCGGAAAATTTAAAAAAGAAGCAAAAGGAGAAGGGTTCAGCGATTTTAGGCGCTTATACAACTCCCAGGGAGAACTGTCAAAACGGGCTTCAAAGCGTTGGGTAAGGTTCACCTGGTAAATATCTCCTCTGCCGATATAATCTAAAGCTTTATTCACAGCCGAAAGGTAACTTTCTTTAGAAAAGTTAGCCCTTAAATCCCTCCCAGTGTTCTGGGCGTGTTCTGAATTATGATAACTAAGGTCCCGAAGATTTTTAATTCGGCTAAACAGTGCCCGAAATCTTTGATCACGGTGTTTTTCCTTTTCCTTTCCTCTCCAAGGTAGTCCTGTAGAAAATATATAAGTTCTTTCATGCAAATGATCTATAATCACACCAGAATCATAAAAAGCCATCAAACATTCCGGTATTCCAATGTCATCAGGAATTTTATAAGGCAATTTTTCCAGACTGCGCCCCATATCATAAGACATATATCCTACCGCGCCTCCTCCGACAAAAGGCAATTCAGTTAAACTATGCTCTTTATATTTGTTAACCAGTTCATGCAAACAAGTAAAAGGATTTTTGTTCACATAATATGCCCAACCCTGCAAGTATTGGATGTTACATCTAAACCCTTGCGAACGAAAAACCAAAAAGGGCTCACTTCCCATGAAAGAATAGCGTCCCAAATTATGATGCACGATGCCGCTGTCTAATAGAAAACTGTACGCGTCATTTTGAAAAACTTCATAAACTTTTTCTCCTTCTAAATAACAAGGGAGTTCTTCTATTATGGGTTGCAACTTTTACCCCCCTTTTCTTTATTATCCTGGCATTCTTCAATCCCTTCCAAAAAATTTTTTAATATTTTCTCCCCTGATTCTGTAAGGATTGATTCAGGATGAAACTGAACACCCTCCACATTATAATATCGATGCTTTACCCCCATTATCTCTCCCTCCATAGTTTGCGCAGTTACTTCAAGCACAGGCGGTATTGATTCCGGGTCAAGGATCAGAGAATGATAGCGTGTGGCCTTTAAAGGAGAAGATAGATCTTTAAAAACACCCCTTCCCTGGTGGTAAATTGCGGAAGTTTTCCCATGCATCAAACGGGATGCCCTAACTACCTTCGCTCCATAAAATTGTCCTATAGCTTGATGTCCCAAACAAACTCCCAGCAAAGGAATTCTACCGCCAAATTGTTTGACCAAAGATATGCTTATGCCGGCATGATCAGGATCCTTGGGGCCAGGCGAAATTACAATGCCTCGAGGGTTCATTTCTTCCACTTCAGCTAAAGTCAATTCATCATTACGATATACTTCCATAATACATCCCAGGCGACGAAAATAATCCACCAGGATAAAGGTAAATGAATCATAATTATCAATCATCAACAGCATCAATAACCCTCCCCAAAAAAAAGGACGCTAAGTGTGCCGATTCGCATCCCGGCTTTTAGCGTCCTTATAATACATAGATTTCATAACGTAACTACTCTACTATACACTGCTGTGCCAAAGTGATGGGCTTCATCGCCTCCCCCGCTCCTAAAATAAGGCTCTTTGCTGTACTTCAGGGACACTCGATCACTTTTCCGTGGAAAGCGTGCCTTAAACAAGTTTTTTTAGCCTGAGTAGTTATCCCATCCCATATTTTATTTTTTTAAAACAATCCTTGAACCCTTCCTGTTTCTGTATCCACATCTACTTTCCGATATGCCGGATCAGAAGCAGTACCGGGCATCATGGGAATAGTGCCGGCAAGAGGCACCACGAAACCTGCCCCTTTATAGGTCAAAATATCACGCACGAAAAGCTTCCAGTTCTTGGGGGCTCCTTTTAACGCAGGATTGTCTGTTAAGCTAAGGTGAGTTTTGGCCATGCAAGTACCCAGTTGTTTCATTAGTTCTTTGTCTTCCTCAATTTTCTTAGCCTTCTCTAATGCTTCAGGCGAATATTCTACTCCATCACCGCCATATACTTCTTTCACAATTAAATCAATGCGCTCGCGCAGTGGTGTTTCCAGGTCATACAGAAAACGAAATTCATTTGGCTTATCAGCTGCTTCTACTACTGCTTCAGCAAGTTCTTTTGCCCCGTCGCCTCCATACTGCCAGTGCTTGGATACTGCAACCCAGGCTCCGGCTTCTTCGGCTAAACGGCGAACTGCATTGATCTCATTGTCGGTATCCGTGTAGAAATGGTTAATACATACTACAGGATTAATACCCGATTTTTTGATGGTGTTGATATGCTGAATAAGGTTTTCGCAGCCTTTTTCTACCCATCCCACATTTTCTTCATTGTAAGCGGGATCAATGGGTTGCCCAGGAACGGGAACGGGGGCGCCGCCATGGCACTTCATAGCTCTAATAGTAGTAACTAAAACGGCTGCATGGGGTTTTAAGCCGGACATGCGGCACTTTAAATTCCAGAATTTTTCAAAGCCAATATCGGCTCCGAAACCAGACTCAGTTAGGACATAGTCTTTAAGTTTTAATCCTACCCGGTCGGCCACGATGGAAGACTGCCCAATAGCAATGTTGGCAAATGGACCGGCGTGAACCAAGGTAGGTTGACCTTCAAGAGTCTGCATCAAATTAGGGTTCAGGGCATTTACCATCCAGGCTGTCATGGCACCGTCTACTTCCAAGTCTGCAGTAGTTACATCATTTCCTTGCTTATCATAAGCAACTACAATGCGGCCCATTCTTTCCCGCATATCTTTTAGATCTTTTGCCATTGACAAAATAGCCATAATTTCCGAAGAAACCGCAATATTGAAACCAGACTCCATCATGAAACCATCTCTTTTGCCGCCCATGCCAATAATTATATTTCGCAGTGCCTGGGCACAAAAGTCAATTATCCACTTAAATTGCACATTGCGAGGATCAATATTTAATCTCTTCAAACCACGTTTTTCCAAAAACTTGTCTGAGGAATTAAATTCATGCTGCAACCTGGAAGTTAGGGCAACCATACCCAGATTATGCGCATTCATAATGTCATTAATATCACCGGTTAGCCCCAGGGAAAAAGGCGTTAGCGGAATACACTGGGCCAGTCCTCCTCCGGCTGCAGAACCTTTGATGTTCATGGTAGGACCACCAGAGGGTTGGCGAATAGTCGCCATTACTTCTTTTCCAATTTTGCCCATGCCCTGGGTAAGCCCCATAGTCGTAGTAGTTTTTCCTTCTCCAAGGGGTGTAGGGTTGATAGCAGTTACGTCAATATACTTGCCATCAGGCTTGTCTTTCATGCGCGCCAAAAGTTTCTTAAAGTCAATCTTCGCCACATAGTTGCCGTGGGGCAATAATTCTTCTTGTTCCAGCCCCAGTTCTTCAGCCATTTGATACACAGTCTTCATACGAGACTCTGCTTCTTCAGCAATTTCCCAATCAGCATGTTTGGTCGGATCTAGTGCCATTAATTTTCCTCCTTTAAATATAATTTGCAAGTAATTCTCGCACCATACTCCTACTTTTACTTAGTCAATCACCCTTTAGTAGACCACTCCCTTCACCAGGATTTTAATATTATATATTTAATATTAATAAATAAGCCCTATTCCAAACTTTATAATTCTATATAACTGTTTATTTTTCCTGCTTCAATTATTCTATTTGAAATAACTCCTTTTTAATCTTTTTTGTTATAATGATAATATGAAGGCAGAAAACAATCTCAGAAACTTATCACAATCAAACTTAAAAAAAATCATTCCAGAAGTCGAATTATTATGGGACGGGCATATCCATCTTTTTCCTCCCAAACTCTTTCAAGCCATTTACCGGGTATTTAAAGATAATTATGGCTGGAATTTGGCCTTCACCGATTATCATCCTTTATTAATTAATTATCTTAAGTCTGCCGGAATTGATCGCGCATCGGTATTGGTATATGCACATAAACCTAATATTTCTTTAGATCTTAACCGCTGGTTAGCAGAACTAACCCAAGAACACCCCTGGCTTGTTCCCTATGGATGCATACATCCTGCCGATGATAATTTAGTCGATGTTCTTTATGAAGCTTTGGATCTATATGACTTTCCGGGTTTAAAAATTCATTCCCTGGTAAAAAGAATCCCCCCCGATGATGAAAGGCTCTTTCCCGTTTATGAAGCACTTGAAGAAAAGGGAAAAGGGGTTATTATTCATACCTCTACTTTTCCCCTTCACCTCCAGGACTGTGTGGGTATAAACTATCTCTATAAAATTTTGCATTACTTTCCCAATCTAAAAATACTTATACCTCATATGGGGCTGTTTGAGCTTAAAGAATGCAATACCCTTTTAGAAAAGTATCCCCATATTTATTTAGATACTTCCTTTGTTTTTAACAACCATTCTTTTACAATTCCTCTGGAAGACATTAAAACCTTGATCATGCAATATCCCGATAGGGTAATATACGGTAGTGACTTCCCTTTTATAACAAATGAACCTTACATGGACATGCAAAACATTTTAAACTTGCATTTACCTAATGAAGTTTATGCCCGTCTTTTCTACCATAATGCTCACGTTTTCTCCCGGCAATTAAAATAATTTTTCATCACTTGCCCTTATTCTTGCAAGGTTTCACCATCCCGGGAACTCTCATGTTCACTAGACCCATAATTGCTTACAAAATCATCAACTTCTTCTTTATCTAAATCTTTTCCTTCTGTATCGTTTTTACTCTCTTGAGAATTATGTTCCTCTCTTAAAGTTTCCACTGATTTATTTTCAATGATGGCAATTATTTCTTCAGATTCAAGCGTCTCTTTCTCTAAAAGAGCATGGGCTAAAGCATATAATTTATCTTTGTTTTTTTCTATTAATTCCTCCGCCCGATGATAACAATTATCTATAGTATTACGAATTTCTGCATCAATAGCCCTGGCTATTTCTTCACTGTAATCCCTTTCCCGGGCCAGATCCCGCCCTAAAAACACTTGATCTTGCTTGTTGCCAAGAGTAATAGGCCCAAGTTTATCACTCATGCCATATTCCATAATCATTTGCCGGACAACACTTGTGGCTCTTTCCAGGTCATTTTGGGCCCCCGTGCTTATTTCTTCAAGCGCAATCTGTTCTGATACCCTGCCGGCCAACAAGGTACTTACTCGCTCCAAAAGTTCTGTGCGGGTCATATAATAACGGTCTTCCTCAGGCAACATTAGAGTATAGCCTCCTGCTTTACCCCGTGGTATAATTGAAACTTTATGAATCGGATCTGTTTTGGGCAGAAGGTACCCCACTAAAGCATGCCCCGCTTCGTGAAAAGCAACCAATTTTTTCTCAAATTCACTGATTACGCGGCTTTTTTTCTCTGTGCCTGCAATTACCCGGTCAATAGCGGCTTCCAACTCTTGCATGCCAATATTTTTTTTATCTTTTCTAGCCGTAAGCAGCGCTGCTTCATTAACCACATTTTCCAGATCTGCCCCCGTGAACCCGGGGGTCCGCTTGGCAATTGTTCTAAGATCTACATCATCATCCAACTGTTTTTTTCTTATATGGACCTGTAGTATTTCTTCTCTTCCTTTTACATCAGGATAATTTACCGTTACCTGGCGGTCAAAACGACCGGGACGTAGCAAGGCAGGATCAAGAATGTCAGGCCTGTTAGTAGCTGCCAACAAAATAATACCTTCATTGATATCAAAACCATCCATTTCCACCAGAAGTTGATTTAACGTTTGTTCCCTTTCATCGTGTCCACCGCCAAGACCGGCTCCCCTTTGCCTGCCTACAGCGTCAATTTCATCCATAAATACAATACAGGGCGCGTTTTTCTTGGCGTTTTCAAAAAGATCTCTCACTCTCGAAGCACCCACACCAACAAACATTTCCACAAAATCAGACCCGCTAATACTAAAAAATGGAACCCCCGCTTCACCGGCTACCGCCCTTCCCAAAAGTGTCTTACCCGTTCCGGGGGGACCTACCAGTAAAATACCTTTCGGAATTCTGGCTCCAATTTCAATGTATTTTTTAGGGGATTTAAGGAATCCAACTATTTCTTCCAGTTCTGCTTTTTCTTCATCAGCTCCGGCTACTTCATCAAAAGTAACCTTCTTTTGTTCTGCGTCATGCAGGCGGGCCTTGCTTTTGCCAAAATTCATTACTTTACTGCCGCCTCCCTGGGACTGCTGCATAAAGAAAAAGAAAAGGCCTATTAACAACACAAAAGGGATCATATAGGTTAAAGCACTCCACCAGGGAGTAGTAACTTCTTGAGATTCAAACCGGATGTTATGTTCTTCCAATCTGGCAGTTAAGTCATCATCAGGGGGTTTACTAGTTTGTATTTGGGTGGCAACGGTGCCATCAAATTCCAGTTCCTGAGTTAGCTCTGCCTGAATGTCTACCCCTTCCAAATAAACTTTTTCTATTTGTTCATTTTGAATGAGCTGAATAAAATCTGGAATATAATCAATTTGAAGCACTTCTTCCCTGCCCTGAAAATAACTTACCAAAGCAATAACTACAATGGCAATAAGCAGGTAAAAAGTTGCCTGACGCATAAATGGACTCATTTATAACCTCCTTAAATTCTATAAAACAAGCTACCATTTAATTTTAACATACAATAATAGAACTGCCAATAAAAGTAGACTTCCTCTAATCCTTGGCCATATAAGAACTGAAAGATTAATCTCGGAGCATTCTATATCTCAAATGATGATATTACTCATTGGTTTAACACATGAATATCCGGTAACTCGCGGAATTTTTCCCCAAAATCCAAACCATATCCTACCACAAAATTATCACCTATGGTAAACCCCAGATAATCCGGATGGATATTTACCAGGCGTTTTTGGGGTTTATCCAAAAGTGTAACCACTTGAATCGAAAGGGGATGCCGCTGGTGTAAGGTTTTACTTAAAAACTGCAGGGTAAGGCCTGTATCCATAATATCTTCCACAATGAGCACGTTCTTATGATCAATGCTTTGTTCCAGATCTTTCAAAATCCTTACTTCTCCGGAACTTTTAGTAGAGTTTCCATAGCTGGAAACAGCCATAAAATCTATTTCTACCGGTATGCTCATATATCGAATAAGATCTGCAAGAAATACTACCGCCCCTTTAAGAACACCGACAAAAAGAACCGATTCATTTTGGTAATCTTGGTTTATGGAAAAAGCAAGTTCTTCTACCTTTTGAGCAATTTCCTTGCGGTTGATAAGAACTTGTCCCGGTTCATTCAAGCTTAGCCCCCCTTATAATTACTCGGCCCTTGAAAATTTTAGAACCAATACACACTTGGTGCTCTCTGTAACCCGATACCTATGAGAAATCTCCATCCCCACCACCCAGGCAATTTCTCCTCCCGATAATACCAAAGGATGGACATCTCTTTTTTGATGGGGAATCTTTTTATCTATAAAATAATCCTTGATCTTCTTTGTGCCATTTTCCATACCCAGAGGTGAAAAACGCGCTCCTCTCCAGCGACTACAAATTTTTAATGGCAAATTAATTTTTTCCAAGTCCAGGTAAGCTTCTCTATTTTTAGCCGGGGGCCATTTTAATTCG
>PUKQ01000079.1 GCA_003550565.1 Syntrophomonadaceae bacterium | reverse complement strand
TCAGAAAAACGACTGGAAAGTCCCCGGGAAACACGGTACTCAAGAATCTCATTTTCTTCGTTTAATAACATAATACCTCCCGTGGTTCCGTTAATAAACTTAAGAGTGGTATCCAATCCAACTTTTAAGATTGCATCAAGATTTCCCAGGCCGCTAATTGCAGCCGAAACCCGGCTAATAGCCAATAAGAGCTCTTTATCATCTTTAGAAATTGTATTATGCTTAGTCCCGTTTTCTAATTTAGCAGTTTGAAGGTTATCATTCCATTTTTCCCCGTTCATACATAGCCACCCCATCTTAATTTAGGTTCTTCAAAAATGTACTCATTTTTTTCTGATTAGTAATAATATTCTTGCAGAATAATTTTATCATAATTCCGGTTATAAGGGAATTGCCCTCATGATTTTTCTAACCTGTTTAAATTCACCATCACAAATAATTTTGCATAACTTGTTAGATGTATTATTTGTGTTATTGTGTCAATGTCAAGGACCGACACCTTTATTTCTGATGTATTATTTGTGTTATTGTGTCAATGTCAAGGACCGACACCTTTATTTCGCCTTTATTAATTAGTAATTTATGCAGGGAATCTAAGGTAGCTAGTAGAATCATCAATGGGGAATGAAAAGTAAAAAATAATTTCATAAGGAGATTAATGATGGAAAAGTTAAAAAGCGTCCCCATACACATTCAAATATTATATGGTGTTGGTGTTAGTTATGCTATCGTAGATCAACTTTTTGCTCAATGGGTGTTATATTACTACTTGCCACCTGCTGCGGAAACTGATTTAGCACCGGTTATGGCCCCTTTATATATCGCTTTGGCATTAATTATTGCCAGGTTTGTAGACATGGTCGCCGATCCGCTGGTGGGTTATTGGTCCGATAAAACAAACTCCAAATGGGGCAGGCGCATTCCTTTTATTGCAATAGGTGCTGTGCCCCTGGCCATCACTATGGTGGCTTTTTTCTACCCTGTTAGCGCAGATAGCAATATCATTCCTTTTCTCTTTTTGGCATTAACAGGAAGCCTTTTCTTTGTTTTTTACACAGTGGTTGGCGCCCCCTATAACGCTCTTATTCCAGAAATAGCCCAAAATAATGAAGACAGATTAAATTTATCCACCTGGCAATCTGTCTTTAGGCTTCTCTACACCGCCATTGCCATGATTACTCCCGGAGTCCTGATAGTAGCTTTAGGAGGCGGAGATTCCCAACAAGGAATCAGGTATATGGTTATGCTTTTAAGCGGTCTGGCCGTCCTAGGTATGATGGTTACCGTATTTACGGTTAGAGAACGCAAGTTTTCCGGGGGCAAAAAAAGCGAAGATTCTCTAAAGAAGGCACTTAAATCAATAGGAAGTAACAAAAATTTTTGGGTTTATTTGATAGGCTTCATGTTCTTCTTTTTAGGTTTTAATATTTTAAGGGCTTCAATGAATTATTATGTGGTAGAAATTATGGGATACGGCGAGACCCATATAACTATTGCCGCCGCTTTGCTTTTTGGCAGCGCTGCAATTTTTTTCTATCCCGTAAACCGCCTGTGCAAAAAAATAGGCTACCGCATACCCATGCTTGGTTCTCTGGCTTTATTAATCCTTTTCTCTTTTATGCTATTTAATGTCGGCAAAATACTTCCGGAAGACGCAGGATTTTTGGTTTTTCTTTTAACCGGCATTCCCATATCAGGTGCGGCTTTCATCTTTCCACCAGCTATGCTCAGTGAGATCAGCGCAGTAAACAGCGCAAAAAAAGGCGAAAACATCGAAGGAATGTTATTTGGTTTGCAGGGGTTTTTCCTAAAAATGGCATTTTTATTGTCCATAGCCATTTTACCTATTGCTTTGGTCATGGGCGGAGATGTTCCCATCGTGGAAAGCATAGTGTCCAGCCCGGAAGGAGTTCAAAAATCCGGGGTATATGCCACTTCTATAGTAGCTTTAGTTTCATTTGCCATCGCTTTCATATTTTATTATTTTTACAAGGAAGAACGCATATTAACCGAGTAATATGGTTATATTAATTCCAGGCGCAAATACATTATCTATCTCAGAAGTAAACTGGCATCATAAAAACATTTTGCATAAAAAAGAGGGCAATAAAACCTAAAATCCCGGCAGCAACAGGGGTCGCTACCCAGCCTATACCTATCCGGCCAAGGATCACAAAGTTTACATTATGGACACCACCTTTAACCAACCCGACACCCATAATAGCCCCCACCACCGCTTGAGACTGTGAAACCGGAACCAAGGGGAAAGCAGGTAAACCCATGCTAATAAGAAACTCCCGTAAGCTTTCCGAAGCAAAAACGAACAACACCAATCCACTAGCCAAAACAACTATCAATGCTGTAACAGGTGATAGTTGAAATATGCGAGAACCAACTGTGCTCATCACCCGGTGAGAATAGGTTACTACACCTACTGCAATGGCAATACCTCCCACCAAAAAAAGCTGTTGAACACTGCTTAAATTTAATAATCCGGCTATTTGGATATCTTGGAAGGGAGAGGTCTCAATAAATACTCCCATAACATTAGCAATATTATTCATCCCCAGGCTGTAAGCGCCAAAAGCCCCTACTAAAATAAGCCCTATTCGGGTATATTTATCCAGTTTTAAAAGGTGGATATATGAATTCTCAATAATTCGCTTAACAAGAAGATAGATTCCAATGGCAAAAATAGCTGCCAGTATGGGAGTGAAAATCCACGAACCGACAATTCTACTTAAAGCACCTATGTCGGTAGAATAGCCGGCATATAAATTCCAACCTACTATAGCGCCCACAATAGCCTGCGAAGTAGAAACAGGAAGTCCGGCTCTGGTCATCCACATAACCGTAAATGCTGCAGCCAAAGCTACCACAAATGCTCCAGCCATAGCATTAATATCTCCTAATTCACCATATGTATCGGCTGCTCCGGCTCCGCTTATTACAGCTCCTAAAATAATAAATATACTGCAAATTATTGCTGCCGTTCGAAATTTTATCATTTTGGTAGCCACAGCAGTCCCAAAAATATTAGCTGCATCGTTAGCTCCCAGGGACCAACCCATAAAAAGTCCACTTGTCAAAAATAATAAACTGGCTACCATTGTATATTCCTCAATTCCTGCAATAGATTTTCATTTCTTTTGTGTATTTTTGATTTAAGCAATCAAGCTAAAACTTATTCCCAATTTTCCGTTTTTACTTTTTGAGTATTTAATCATCATTTGAATTAAATATTATCCTTTAATTGGGAACAAAACAATCTTTCTAAATTTCTCTTTTGCTAGTATATACCATTAAGTTTTTTGCTATTTCTTCGGACTTATCCGATAAAAGAGCACATTTATCTACAAAATATCTCAAATGAATTTTATGGGATAGGTCCGTAACAATGCCTGAATTAAAAATTTGTCTTTTGGCCTCTGCCTCTAATTTATCAGCCTCTTTTTCATAAAAAGAGACTTTATTTACGTAGTTACCCACAAGCTTAATTTCTTTAAAATAAGCACGGGTAGCTTTTATTAACTCATCTACTGCTTTAAGAGAAGTTTTTGTCATTATTTTGAAATCATCTACTATTTCTGTGGGTATTTGGGGTTTTTCAATAGACATCTGCAATAATACCTGTTTGGTGGTATCTACAATATCATCCAGATCATTTAAAAGCTCTAAAACATCACTCCTGGAATCAGGAATGAGCATATAAACATAAAGATTATACTTAATCGCTTCTAATTTTAGATCCGCTTCTTTTTCCTCATTAGAAATTTCCTGACAACGCTCCTCAAGACTATCCAGTTTATTAAATAAATAATCTTTAACACCTTCATAAAAAATCATAGTAGCTTTAGAAACGATATCCAAATAAACCTCTATTTCTTCCTCTGTCTTGGAAGTCTTGCTTTGAAATAAATTTTTGACCAAACTAAACACCCCCCTATCTTATATGCTGAATTAAATAATATATTATTATACTTAACCCCGGCTTCAAGATTGAGCTTTTGAGATAATAATGCAATGAATAATATATATTAGCTCCTGGTAAGCTCGAAAAAGTTTAATAGTAAGTATAACGCAGTAATTAATTAGTGTCAAATGCCCGATATCTTGACATGCCGGAAAAAAACTTTTATTATTGCCCGATTGCCGGTAAAGTGCGATAAATATAGACCGGAGTATTAATAAATGATATATTATAGACATAAGTGTTATAGTCAATTGGTAAAGGAGTTAGCCCGTGAAAACACCCAATAAAAGCTCATTTTTAAAATACTTCAAGCCCACCAAAAACCAAAATATTTTGTCCGAAGAAACCTTTGAAGTTGACCTGGAAGAAGATTTGGGACATTTGGCGTTTCAAAAAAAAAGCAACGCTTTGTTCTTAAGCAGATTCAATGAAAATAATATTTTGGAGCTAATGAATAAAGTGGGCTTAACCAAGCACCTCAATTCTTTGGGACTTGACAATTTTCAAGTAGACATTGAAAAAGACGAAAGCCAGATCAATTACCTCAAAGTTTATTATCAAGAAAAAGAACCACAAAACCTACTTATTGACCTCCGAGTTTCCGAAACCAGGTTTATACCTGATAAGGACTTTTTTGAAAATGACAATGACGTTGAAGTTCTAGACATGGTTGTAATTGAGTGGCTTTCTGCTCAACATCCCTACAAATCTTTCGATCATGACAGACCTCAATTACCGGGACAAAAAAACCCCGGCCTGGGAAGCTTAAACTACTTGATGGAACTAATGTATCTTGCAGGCAAAAAAATCTATAAGGATGGATTTATGGATATTCCAGAGCATTTTCATGGGGCAACAATGTACTCCAAAAAATTTAAGTTTTTCAACCCTGTCAGTGAAGCCATATTAAGGGCTGTTTTACGTGATCTACAAGAATACTCCCTTGCTGAATTGGCATGGGGTGTGATTACGGAAACTATAATCGATAGTACAACTAATAAGCCCTTTATATACGAATCCTCTGAGCAAATATTTCCGTTATCAAAATTCATGAAAGACTACTTTAATTCTAAAAAATACCAGGAAACCTTTAATCAAGTATACAAAAGCCAAAAGTTCGATTTCAATTACGACAAAATGCTTGAGCTAAGGCAAGAGTTGTTACAGGAAAACAACCCGGAGGATTTATAACTAATCATTTTTCTAACCTTGATAAACGCTTGATAAACCACTAAGTTCTTGCTCGTGCCGTACGCGTGCAAGTACGATTTACAGTATATATAACTATCACCATTTGACGGGCTTCCCATTAAATGTATAAGTTACAGCAGTTTTATAAGCCATCAGTCAGAGCGTTAAAATTTATTTAAATGATATATCTCACTTACTCTTTAATAGGCATTATCTTCTATAAGCTTTTTCCACTATTCTTAGAATGTCATCGGAATTAGCGTCCTTAGGATTAAAATTAATAGCTCCATCATCTATAGCCGCCTCAGAAATTGATTTAAGCTGGCCTTTAGAAACACCGGCTTCTTCCAAGGAAATGGGCATCCCGCTTAATTTATTAAGTTTTTTGTTTAATTGATTTACAGTATCTACTGCTTTGGCAGCCCTCTTATTAGCAGGGGTAGAAGCATAGACTTCAGGACCTGCTAAAGGCAAAAGCAGTTCGGCATAATAATCCTTACAAACATCCATGTTATATTCCATCCCTAAAGGTAAGAAAATAGCCATGGCTTCTCCATGAGGTACATGGCCGATAGCCCCGGTGGCATGACCCATAGCATGAACAATGCCACACATAGAATTTGAAAATGCGCAACCTGCCAGTAAAGAAGCATTTGCCATAGCCAGACGTGCATCTTTGTCCTTAGGTTTCTCCAGGGTCTTTACCAAATAATCACGAATCAAGCTAATAGCAGACATGGCATAAGCATCACTAACTGGATTTTTTTGAATACATGAATAGGCCTCCACTGCATGAGTTAGGGCATCCATACCACTAGCGGCGGTGAGTCGGGGCGGCACAGACAAAGTAATACGGCTATCCAAAATGGCTACATCGGGAATAAGTCTATAAGAAGTGAAAGCCATCTTACACCCCTTTTCTACGTTCTTGATTACTGCAGCCAGCGTTACTTCCGACCCGGTGCCTGAAGTTGCAGGAATAGCAATAAGAGGTTTCATCCTTTTAGTCAAATATTCAGCCCCCACATAATCCATCAAATCTTCGGCCCCTTCGGTAACAACAATATTAACCCCTTTGGCAGTATCCAGCACCGAGCCACCACCCAGGGCAATTATAGAATCACAATTATTTTCTTTGTACATTCTGGCTATTTCATTTACCACTAAATTCGAAGAATCAGGAGGGGGTTCCTCGTAAATTGCTCCTACAGAAACGTCATAACCACTTAAGGAATCAATTAATTTTTTAACCAAACCTAATTTGGCGGCAATTTCGAAAGTAATCAATATGGGTCTTTTGGCTCCTAATAGTTTAAGCTCATGGCCTACACTTTCCAAAGCATCATGGCCGGAAATAATCTTTACCGGGTTATAATACTCATAATAAGAAGGTATCATTTTAAAACTCCTTTCCTCTGAATTAATTTTCTAGTGGTTAGTTTAATGCTTACGACCGCCCTAACGGTACAGCAACCAAATAAGCATACAAACGAGTTAGCCACCTTTGCATTGACATTTCCGGTTGGCGTTTTAAAATTCTCTTGGAAAGAAAACCGGGGAACAATAGAAATTGCACTATATTTAGGCAGCGAATTAATTGCATAGCTTTATCATTTTCCCCTTGAATACTCATACGATGCTGAGCATAAGCATTATGACTGCTGATTTGGGTAGTAAACATTTTAAATGCCGAATCTATATTTTTGACGGAAATAATTAAATCAGCATTTATTCTCTCCATGCCTACAAATTGTAGCATACCGTCTTTCTTTTCCATGGCCAGGTAAGGTCCATCAGGTAATATTTCAAACAAAAATGAAAAACCTTCTTCCCATTGATCAATTTCTTTTTTTACCTCTTCATCTTTCTGAGCAATTGCCGGCATAGCCCTTCCCATCAAAAATAACAATGCCGTCACAATAGCTTTTTGGGCCGTTTTATCACCGGGCTCAACATCTTTATAACTTATATTATCCATATTTTCACCTCCTTAGTTTATTCAATAAATAGTTTATATATAATTGCTATATTTAAATATTTGCCTTGAATACTAATTCCCAAAAAAATCCACAATAATTATTTAAAGTTACCAGACATATAAGTATATTCTACTAAACTCTTTTTAAACCTCTCAATTTTTCCTATCTATTAATAATGATTTTAAAAAATTTCCTCCTATTAAAAAGGAGTTTAATATGCAATTGCTCCCTTGTTTCATTAAAATCTTCATTCTATTCTTCAATTAATGCGGGAATTAGTACCTCTTAGATAAATTATATTATATTCTTTAAACTATGAATATAACCAACATTTATTCTCTCTATATTCTGGAAAAAAGGCAAGGGGACGGTTCTGTTGCCTCAAAAAGGCAAGGGGACGGTTCTGTTGCCTCAGGGACGGTTGCCTTTCCTTCGGCCTTAGCTTCGCTATGGGATGCTCGAACCGTTCACGTGCCTTGAGGCAAAGGAACCGTCCCCTTGCCTTGCGTCCCCTTGCCTTGTCCCCGTGCCTGCTTGCCTATATTTATCCAAATTCCTAAGAAGGAAAAGAAGTTTTATATATAAAATAGATTCTAAATTTGATAATATAGATAAAAGAAAGCTGGAAAATTAAACGTTAAATATAATACTAAAATAAAAGCTACTTAACAAGTTTTGTAATAGTTCCAGCTTTTGGGAACAAATTAATGGGAGGGTTAAAAAATGATAATTGATACCCATGCACAATTGTTTACCCCTGATTTTGTTGAAATGGTCCAAAAAGGAGAACTTGAAGGATTGGACATGATGGGGTACGCCTCATTTTTTAAAGGGAATGTAGAAGATACCCTGGCAGACATGGATAATGCGGGAGTTGACAAATCAGTAGTAGTGGCTATTGATGCCGAAACTAAAAAAGGTTATAAAATATCTAATGAATTGGTAGCAGAATCAGTTCAGGAGCATCCGGAAAGGTTAATCGGTTTTGCCTCCGTGGACCCCCACAAGGGGAAAATTGCCCTCCGAGATTTGGAATATGCGGTTAATGAATTGGGCCTTAAAGGGTTAAAATTCATCCCGCACCTTATTGAGATTTGTCCCAACGATAAACTAATGTATCCCATATATGAAAAAGCAAGGGACTTAAGAATACCGGTTTTACTACATACAGGAACTCATTTTCATTTAGGCTGCAAGATAAAATACAACAAACCTGAATTTATAGATGAAATAGCAATCGATTTTCCCGAAGTTAACTTTATTATGGCTCACTTCGGGTACCCCTGGTTCTACGAAGCTTTAGCCGTAGCGCAAAAAAACTTCAACGTCTATTTTAATATCGCGGGGTGGGCGCCTCAATATATTCCCGCACCGGTAATAAGCTTAATGGATTCCCTTTTGGCTAATAAAGCTTTATTTGGCTCAGACCATCCCCTCCTACCCAGAAAAAGAGTATTGGATGAACTGAATAAGCTCAACTTAAAGGAAAGCACCAGAGAAAAGTTGCTTTTCACAAATGCGCAAAGAATTTTAGAGGTATAAATTGTATAGAGGTATTACCATAAATTTTTTGAGATCGTTATTTCCATAATTCATAAACAAGAAAATAAATACTACTACAGCGAAAGATTATAGAATGAGCGGTGCCATGGGGAGGGTTCGAGCGTCCCGTAGCAAAGCGAAGACCGAAGGGAAGACGATGGAACCGTCCTCGCGGCTTACATGGCTTAGCAGAGCCTTTTTACCATAAAATTTTTCGCTGTAGTGCCACTCAGAGCAAGATAAAACCTAGCTAAGGCAGGGGCCGTGCCAAGGGGGACGGTTATAGCACCGCCAAAGAGCGACGAAAGACCTAAGATACTTATTTCAGGCCCGAAGGGAAACGATAAAACCGCTCCCCTGCGACACAAAAGCTATAATAAAAATTATAGAACAATCCCCCTTGGCACAGCAGTATATGCCTGAGTAGTTACACACAAAATGAAGTAAGTCGCCTCCATGATTTCCAGTATATGGATTTTGTGTCAATGTCAAGGCCTGACACCTTTCCGTTAATCTATCGGCTTGAAATATTTAATATCGTAAATATCACCCTCTAGTTCCTCTCTCCAAACAGCCTTTACTCTCATGCCCACTCTCAGATCATCATAATCCACTTCCTCAATAATATGCGGCATGATGCTGGAAGTACCATCCAACCTGATGTAACCATAGGCATAAGGGGGTGCGGCCGGCTGAGTGGGAAAAGGAAGATATACTACAGTAAAACATTCCAACACACCTTCATCTTTTACAGGCACTAACTCGTCTTCCAATGGGGCAAAACATTTTCCGCAGATAGCTGTAGGAATCATAACCTTTTTGCAACTGGTGCAACGGCCAAAAAAGATTTTTTGTTCTTTTTTCATCAACTCTAAAAATTCTGTAGCCCGCTGGCCAAAGGACCACTTGTAAGGAACATACCAGGTATGCATAACCCTGCTTGCCGGTTCGAACATTTTTCCCCCTCCTTTCATTCAGTTATCTTAAAAGAATCAATGTCCATTATATGACCAATGGTTTCTTCTTTCCAAGCTGCCCGGACCCGAGAGCCCATTTTCAGGTTATCCATGTCTGCTCCCTTCACCAGGTGCAGCATGCAGGTATCCGCTTCGTCCAGTTTAATCATGGCCACCACATAAGGAACCTCCGGAAACCACAACAGGGGATGCTGATCAATATCGGCAGGGCTAATCCTTTCACTCAGATATTCTTTCGAAGGCCTTTCCCCGAAAAAGTTTTGCCTTATTTTGACAAACCCTTCCACTGTGCCTTCCGGCTTAACTTCTACAAAATTTTCTACCTGCATGTCTTCCAGGCAGTCCCGGCACAAATCCTGGGGAGGAACATATACTTTGCCGCAGGAATTACATTTAACACCGGTAATAGTTTTCTCCCGCAGGCCTCCTAAAAAAGTTCCTAAAACCGGCCCGGGTGTCCACTGGTAAGGCACGGTTATATCCCAATTTGATATTTTTGTCATAGTTTTTCACCTCCTCACGGCATATTACTGGAAAAGATCATCACGGTATGGAACTGAATCCCCCCGCCCCATCCGTGACCAAGAGATATTTGCGCCCCGGGAACCTGCCTGTCACCGGCTCTGCCCATAACCTGAAGGGCTGCTTCCGCCTTGCGAAACATAGCGGCCGCCCCAATGGAATTGGCACACAAAACTCCGCCGGATGGATTTACCGGTAAATCTCCATCCATATAGGTTGCTCCACTTTCCAGGAGATTACCGCCCTCTCCCCATTCACAGAAGTTTAATCCCTCGTACCAGATCATCTCCTGCACGGAAAAAGCGTCATAAACTTCCGCCACATCTATTTCCTCCCGGGGATTGCTTATACCGGCCCTTTCGTAGGCTATATCCGCAGCAAGCCTCAGCCCGATAGGCTTGGCCCAATCCCTATCCGGATAGGTAACTCCTTCATTCGTGGATACCGCCGCAAGTACCCAGGCCGGTTTGTCGGTGATTTCTTTAACCTTATCTTCCCGGGCAAAAATCATGGCGCACACCGCATCGGAAGTAGGGCACATATCCGCCATCCTTAAGGGATAGCTCAACACGGGAGTTTCTCTTGCTCCCTCCAAAGTATAGTCCGGTATCCTTAGCTGGGCATAGGGGTTGTTCATAGCATTATTCCGATTTTTTACGGCAACTTTTAAACTATATTCTCCGTCATATCCATACTTGGCATAATAGGCGGAAGCCTGCAGCGCCACCGCTGAAGGAGCTCCCGCACCCATTCTCCTCGCGATGAGGGGTTCATAAACTGTGGAAAGGCCAATTTGAGCGGAAGATGTTTCGTTGAGCTTGTTTCCGGATATGGCCATAACCACGTCAAATTCACCGCTTGCCACCAGGTAGTAAGCTCCAATAGCGGCGGATCCTCCCACAGTGCCGCCCGTATGAATACGGAACAGGGGTTTGTTAACTACTCCCACAGCTTCGCTACACCACTTTTCGGGGTGATTTACTCCTTCAAAATATTCCGGGGAATGACCAAAAACCACTGCATCTATTTGTGCAGGCCCCAACCCGGAATCTTCATAAGCCGACAGGGCCCCTTTTCGATAAAGAGCGGGAATACTAAGGTTCCAATACGACTTGTTTTCCGTCATGCCAATACCTACCACACCTACTTTATTAGCCATTTTTCCACCTCCTTTTCTGTGCATGGTTAAATTGACAATACCGTAACCAGATTAGATTGCAAAAACATCCCGCTGGATGCATGCACAACAGCTGCTCCATTGTTCCGCTGCACCTGGTTGTCCCCGGCCTGACCGGTTAGCTGTAAGTAGCTTTCTATTATCCTTACCAGACCTGAAACCATAATCGGGTTGGCACAGAGAGCTCCCCCCGAAGGGTTTATAGGAAAACTGCCATCTATCTTGCTGTTACCTTCTTCTATCATGTTTTTCCCTTTGCCTTCCGGGCAAAAACCCAGGCTTTCACTTAACATTAATTCGTAAAAAGCACACGCTTCATGCAATTCCGCAAAGTCTGCTTCCCGAATAGGATCCTTGAGCCCGGCCTTCTTATAAGCCATCTGGGCTGCGGCATAACATGAATCCGAAAAAGCCAGGTTTCTGTGCCCGGGATAGTAGCTGTCCTGGGCAAAACCTATCCCCTTTATCCACACCGGCTCATTATTTACATCACGGGCGAAATCTTCTCTTGCCAGAATAATGGCGGCAGCCCCGTCAGTTGTCGGGGGAATTTCCAGTTTTTTGAGGGGATCCACCACATAAGAAGAATTCATCACATCCTGGGGGCTCACTTTTTCACGAAGCATGGTCCGCGGGTTTTTGCTTCCCGCTTCCCGGTTTTTGGAAGCCACCATGGCGGTATCTTCTTCCCTGACACCATATTTCCGGTAATAGGCCTGGGCTTGCAGTGCCGCCGCAGAAGTTGTTTCCAGTCCCAAAGGCCTTAGGTAAAGGGGGTCAAAGCTCATATTGGCATAAAAAGCCGGCCCCACACCTGAATTTTTCCCATGTGCCACTACCATACAGTTATTCCATTGCCCCGTTAACAAGCGGTAGTAAGCATACATCATGGCATAGGCCCCGTCTTCTTCTACCTTGGACTCTTCTTTCATAAAAGCTCCGTAGTTCTCTGCAGAAAAAGCGTTGGAAATTGACACCCCGTCTATGGTGTCACAGGAAGCAGAAATAACCTGGTCGATATCTTTAATATCCAGACCCGCATTTTTCAGGACCCCCTCAGTTACCTCAAAAACAATCTGGCCGGTGGCAACATCTTCCATGTCCGGCTGAAACTCACTGAGACTGCAACCAATAATTCCAATTTTACTCATTCTTATCACCTCCTGTGATCGTCAAATATACGAAGTAGTTAATGGATTCATATTAAGAGAAACTTTTCACCTCCCCACTCCCGGTGATGATAATTATAAATTAAAGAGACCGGGATATTATCTCCAACATAACCTCATCCGTCCCGCCGCCTATGCGAGCCAGGCGACTGTCCCGCCAGGCCCTTTGAATAGGGTACTCCATCATGTAACCGTAACCGCCGTGAAACTGCAGGGCTTCATCGGCAACTTTGAAAGAAACCCGGGAGGCATATAGTTTGGCCATAGATATTTCCTTGGCGGGAAATTCACCCATGTTGATCTTGGAAGCCACATAGTATGATAACTGCCTGGCGGCTTCGATTTCGGTGGCCAGTTCCGCCAGGCGATGACGAATGGCCTGGAATTTGAATATGGGCCTTCCAAATTGCTTTCTCTCCTTCACATACAGGAGGGTGGCATCCAATGTCCGCTGGGCGCCGGCCACCGATGAAATAGCTCCGAAAAGCCTTTCCGGTTGAAGTTCCCACATGATATTATAAAAACCCTGGCCAACCTCTCCCAGTCGATTGGCATCAGGCACTACACAATCCTGGAAAGCTAGCTCCGCTGTATCAGAGCTGCGCATACCCACTTTATCCAGTTTGCGGGATACGGAGAATCCCGGATCATCGGTTTCCAGCACAAACAAAGTGACTCCTTGAGGCCCTTCGGAACCGGGTTCCCGGGCCACTATAATGGCATAATCAGCCCGGTTCCCGTTGGTTATAAATATCTTTTGCCCGTTAATGATCCAGTTATCCCCGTCTTTCTGAGCGGTGGTCCGAATGGAGGCGACATCAGAGCCCGCATCGGGCTCGGTTATGCCCAGGCAACCAATTTTTTCCCCCGCCAGGGTGGGGGCCAAAAAACGTTTTTTAATGTCTTCAGAACCCACCTTGTTTAAAAGAGGACTGACCATATCGGTAACCACACCTACCGCCATGACTAGTCCTCCGGAATTACTGCGCATCATTTCCTCCGCCAGTATAATTCCCGAAACATAATCGCCTCCCTGGCCGCCATATTCTTCGGGCATATGAAGCCCCAAAAAACCCAGTTCTCCCATACGCTGGAAAACAGAGGAAGGAAATTCTTCATTTTCCTCCCACTCTTCGGCATACGGCGCCAGTTCTTTTTCCACAAACTCGCGAATAGATTTTCTAATAGCTTTATGCTCTTCGTTAAAAATGGGATGATCTTCCATGTTTCTACCTCCTTTGTATTTGCCGGAAAAATAATTTCCCGGGATTTTTCCGGGCTATCAGCGACTGTAAAGGTTAAAAATCTCCCGGGCTTCTTTCGGAGTTGCCACTTCACGCCCGCATAGTTCGGTTACCTTAACAGCCCATTCTACCTGTTCATAATTACCTTTAGCCAGTTCCCGGTTATACATACGGGTGTTATCTTCTAAGCCTACGCGTATATGCCCGCCATAAATTGCAGCCGAATAAGCCCCAGCTATTTGGTTAGGTCCTACACCACAAACAGACCAGGAAGATCCTTCCGGCAATGCTTCATACATGCGGGCAAAATTACCGGGAGAAAAAGGCACTCCTCCCGCCACTCCAAAGACAAATTGAAAGTGCAAGGGATCATCCAAAATATTTTGTTTATTGGCCAACATGACATTATAGAGGCCGCTCATATCATAAACCTCTAATTCCGGTTTTACTTTGTATTCCCGCATCGTTGATGCAAAATCAAACAACATTTGAAAAGTGTTTTCAAAAATAAATTCAAGCTTGATCTCACCTGTAGCATGATCCGCCAGGGCAAAGTTCATAGAATTGGTGTTTAGAGAAGCCATATCCGGTTGCATTTCTTTGATGGGAAAAATGCGTTCTTCAGCCGATATGAAGGGGCGAATAGCCGAACTCATATTAATGATCAATTCCGGACACCTTTCCCTAATGCCTTCTATAGTGGGCCTGATTAAATCAATGTCTTCTGTAGCCATGCCGGTGTCCGGATCTCTAACATGGATATGCACCACAGAAGCACCCGACTGCCAACACTTGTAGCTTTCCTCTGCAAACTCTTCCGGAGTATAAGGCACCGATTCATTTTGATATTTCATGGTAGCTCCTCCGGTTAAAGCACAGCTAATAACTACCTTCTCTCTCAAAAGTTCACTTACATGCTTTTCTCTCATAATGAACCAATTAACTCCTTTCCAAAAATACATATTATGGACCGTAAAAAATAATAATGTGAGTTCCAACATTCTTTAAAGAAAAGGCAAAACAGCATCTTTAATAAGGGGATATAAATAATACGGAGATATAAAAATCATACCACCCCCTGTTTATTTATTGCCAACTGATAACTAACATCGCTATAAGTATTTAATTGTAAGGAAAAATATGAGAATTAAGCTGCAAATATTAAAGATAATTTTGCTTTGATAAAAATTATTAAGAACAACAATTGAGCAGATAAATTAGGAGCTGAAAATATTACTAAAAAAATTGAGAAAATAAATGTGTTCGTTAATTTCAAAATTACAATTATTTTAAAAAATTATGCAATTTATAAATATTTTATCTCTTTAAGTATTTTTTAGCAATACATTTTTATATTTTTTTTAAATTTTTGGTTATAAAAATACCAGGGATGCTTTATACTTATTTACCTTAATTGGCGCTTATATCTGCGGATCATATAATAAACAAAAATCATCCCTACAAAAAATTTTAAGAAATAAAACCTCATGAGTTAAGAATTATGAACAAATTATGGAAAGATGCCTTTACTCGTATAATGTGTCAATTAACTCCCCATAATTAGATGCCATAATGTTCCTCTTAATCTTTAAAGTAGGGGTTAATTCTCCTCTTTCCTGAGAAATTGCATTATCCAGGAGCTGAAATTTTTTAACCTTTTCAAAATCATTGAAAAAGCGGTTGGCTTCATCAACCGCCTGTCGGAATATCTCTTGCACTTTTTCATGAGCAAGCAAAGCCGGATCGACCTTTACAGGAACTTCTTCTCCAGCCTGATCCGGGGCATATTCGGTAAGGTTTTCATCAAAATTAATAGCGTTTGTCCGGGCGAAATCAAGCAACTTACTAAACTGGGGCTGAATCAACGCAGAAACATACTTCTTGTCATCGCCTATCACCACGGCCTCTTCCACCCAGGGGCTTTCTTTCAGTTTGTCCTCAATGGGAAGGGGGGCTACATTTTTGCCCGTGGATAAGACCAGAAGGTGTTTCTTCCTTTCTTTAAAATAAAGATAACCCTCTTCGTCAAATTCCCCGATGTCGCCGGTTTTCAACCATCCATCCTCAGTGAAAGATTCTTTCGTTTCTTCCGGCAATTTGTAATAACCCATCATCACGTTATGTCCCCGAATTAAAATTTCACCGTCTTCCGCAATTTTTTGCTCCACGCCCGGCAACGGTGGGCCGATGGACCCGGGCCTAAAATCATGCGAAGGATTGATATTCGCCGGGGCAGCAGTTTCGGTCAATCCATAACCCTCCAGAAGAGGGAAACCTATGCCGTTATAAAAATAAGCCAGGTCTTTGGGCAGGGCACTTCCGGCTGATACACAAGTTTTAAGGCGGTCCAGTCCTGCCATTGCTCGAAGCCTTTTGTAGACAATGCGCTCAGCCAGGCGGTGCTTTCTTTTCAACCTTGGTGGCGGCTCGATTTTTTTGCTCCGACACTGCCCCATTTCACGAGCAATACGAGCTGCCCAGTAAAAAATGAGGCGGCGGGTGATACGGGAAGATTCTACCCGCTGTATCATACGGTCATAAACTCTTTCCCACAGGCGGGGAACTGCCGTCATTACCGCCGGTCTTACCACAGGAAGATCCTCGGCCAGCCTGTCCGGTCGGCTGAAGTAACATGTTTGCCTACCCGCCAAGGCGGCAAAATAGACCACACGCATGTATACATGCGCAAACGGCAAAAATACCAGCATATCATCACCTGAGGAATATTGCACTACTTCTCTCATCGCAAAAAGGTTAGAGACGAAGTTCCAATGAGATAACATAACACCCTTAGGCTGACCTGTTGTCCCGCTGGAATAAACAATGCTGCATAAATCATCCGGGTGAATGCTCTGCTGAACTTCATCGTACTTAATGGGATCATAATTATTATTTCTACCCATTTCCTGGATTTCTTGCACAGTGTAAATATTACTCCACGGCTTATCTGTCTTTTCCATGGTAATTATATATTTTAAATGGGATATTTTGTCTGAAACTTCCATTACTTTGTCCAGCTGTTCCTGGTCTTCCACAAAAAGCATCTGCGAATCCGAGTCATTAATAATATATTCCACCGAGGAAGGGGATAAAGTAGGATAAATGGTGACGGTAACTCCACCGGTGGTAAGAATCGCAAAATCTGCCAGGGGCCATTCGTACCTTGTTTCGGCCAAAATACTGATTTTGTCACCCTTTTGGATTCCCAGGTGCAGCAGTCCCATTGCCAGAGCCTTTACCTCTCTTCCAAAATCAAGGTAAGTAAGGCTTACAAAATTTTCTGTTCCCGGCTCACGGTAAGAAATAGCTACCACTTCAGGTTCCACTCTTACAGCCGTATAAAGAACATCCCCCAGGGTAGACCTTTTAAATATTTCCAACTCCTGGCTTTTAACAATTTTTTCTTCACCCATAAGAAAACACTCCCTTCGGATAAAATTTGGGCGCTTCCCAAAAATCGCACCCTTTCTATTTTTTAAGTAGAAAAATAATTCAAGTTTTACCTCCCCCTCTCGCTATCACTATTATCCGGTGGTCTTATCTTTTGCCCGATTTTGCCCGGGATTAACCATCTAAACACTTCCAATTCCATTCCTTTAACTATTGCTTCCCTGGCCATATTAGAGGTAACCTTCATTAATATTTATATATTATCCATTTGCCCAATAAACACACCTCTCCGTCTACTCAGTTAGGATGGCGAAACCAAAACATCACCTCCATGCTCCAATTAAAAATTATGTAGCAATGTTACAAAATAAATTAGAAGGAAGAATCTTCAAGTAAAAAAGTTTTTCTGGCAGAATTTATCCATGTTATTTAAGAGAGAAATTGTATGGAAAGATATGAGTAATAAATAAGTTGCAGCGAAAAGAGTAACTTATGTGGCATATTTTTAATTTTAATAATTTTACAATTATTTTATACTTTATTGTTTTACTTGACAATAACCAGGAAAATTTATTCTAAAAAATCTAAAATGGAAATTTAAGTGGCATTAGCCATATTGAACAGGAGTCTCCAGCTTCTAAGCGAAGCGAAAGCGGAAGTGGTTCACTGCAGATGTGATTAATAATTAATTTACGCAGACATAAATGAAAATACTATAAAGGAAAAAGTTTTCCATAATATGGATTATATGTCAATGTCAAGGCCTGACACCTTTTATTATTCTAAAAAATCTAAAATGGAAATTTAAGTGGCATTAGCCATATTGAACAGGAGTCTCCAGCTTCTTAGCGAAGCGAAAGCGGAAGTGGTTCACTGCAGATGTGATTAATAATTAATTTACGCAGACATAAATGAAAATACTCTGAAGGAAAAAGTTTTCCATAATATGGATTATATGTCAATGTCAAGGCCTGACACCTTTTATTTGTTGTGGCCGTGGCCGTGTCTATGCCTACCTGCATCTTTTATATAAGAATATATTCCTCCCTCAACTCTGATGGCTTTGCCGTAAACCAATGCTTCGGCAATTTTGGCACGGGCGGAAACTAGTACTTGCTGAAAAGTTGCTCTGGAAACATTCATTCTGTCAGCTCCACCCTGTTGATCAAGCCCTTCAACATCTTTTAAACGTATAGCTTCTAACTCTTCGATATTAAGTATTTTTTCCTCTAACTCACGTAAGGGGACACCTGCCGGTTTAAAATAAGTAACCTCAGGCATAAATTCCACTCTGCGCCTTTTTGTGGGTCTGGGCATTTTATACCTCCTGTATTTTATAAAAAATTTTTGCTAATATATCACTTCTTTATTGTTACATTTTATAGTATATTTGACAAAATTACTATCAATATTTGAGTAATTATTGCCCTAACTACCACTTATATTTTTTACAAATATTTTATCGTTATTATTGGTATATGTCAACAAACACTGCCGCGCCTCAGAAATAAACATTTTGAAAAGCCCCACTACAAGAACAGTGGGGCTTTGAGTTTGTATAGGAATTGTCTGTAAAGCAATCTTAAAATTCCTAACAAAGTAAATTATAAAAAACTTCTCAGTTTATGGACTATGCTTTGCCCTAAAAATTATTAAAATTATTTTCTTTAACTTTTATTCCTTCGCCGTACTTCTCTTTCTTATTTTTATCAATACAAAAATAAGAATGCCAATAATAATAATGAAAGGAAGACCCCAAATAATAGCAGATACTATAGAAACAACTACCGCGGAAAAAAATTGCCACCCTTCCGATAGTGAAAATGCAAACTCTTCCCACACGTTATCAGGAGTCTGAGCAGCCGCCACAGCTTTTTTCTCTTCCACCGTAACATCAATGTAGGAGTAGTCGGTAATACTGTCAAAATAATTTAGCCTGCCCTCATAACTTTCAATTTCCAATCTTATTCTTTCTAGTTCTCCCTCTACTTCCAGCATTTCTTCAATGTTTTCCGCTTCTTCTAGCATTTCCAGGTAACGTTCTTCCTGTGCTTCGTATACTTCTAACCTACGTTGAAGATCCACATATTCCATAGTGATATCTTCGGTAGTACTTTCTATTTCTACCAAATCTTCTATTTCTCCCAGAGCTCCATAAACAGATTCAAACAGATTGCTTTCAATTTTTATTTTTAATCTGGCTTTCTCGCGATCATTTATTTTTCTGAAGAAAGATTCTTGGATATGACCTTCGTATTCTTCTACTATTTGTTCAACTTCGTCCACTTTTGCTTCCACATCGCCGGTAATATATTCCACCCATCCTTCTTTAATAATTTTTTCCTCAATACCTGCTTCGGCATCTTCGTTTTCAACAGCATTAATTTCACCGGCAAAATCGGCTACATCTTCTTCCGCCCGCATTGGTTCATGTTCCATCAATTCTACATCCGGAGCTACAGCAACGTCTTCACTAACCTCCTCCCACAAACCACAGCCGGTAAATATTATCCCACCCAGCCCCATCACCATTAGCAAAATCAGGAAAAATACTAATAAACGCTTCATGGAAAATTCCCCCTTTTAAAAAACAATTTTCATACCACATATTCCATCATTATAATTGCCAATATTATTTGATCTTTAATGCCTTAGCTAACGCGCCCCGCAGATGAAATATGAAAAATGCTTGTTTACTCTTACGACTAAAATAATATAAATAAGGTTCCTTATAAATAATATTTTTACCTGCCGGAAAATTTCATAATATGATCATCTTTGTTGTCAAGGCTGTCCGGCTCAATACTTTAACAACTTTTAATTCTATCTCAAATAATATTGATGAGAAAACCAAAATGTTGCCTAATCACTGCTCCTTGCTCCATCATTATTCTAAACTGCTTTGTATTTCTTCACTGGCTTGCATTACTTCTTGTTCGGGATAACGTAAAAAGAAAATGGCTCCGAGCAAAATTATTAAAGCTGCTGCCGGTCCGGTCAGTTGAACGCCTAAAGGCCTGCCAAAAAATTCTACCAAACCTCCGGTAACAATGGTCGATATTCCGATAGTTAATTTGAGAAAAAAACCCTGGACACCATAGTACATGGCCTCTCTTCTCTGTCCTGTAATCTTTTCTTCCATATCCGATATTGTAGCCACTATAGCATCGGGTACTATGAGAACTCCGGCAATGGAAAAACCGGCCAACCCCATAGAAAAGAACCAGAGAACAGTAGGTGGTATATTCCAAAAGGGTTCTACCATGAAGTAAAGTAAAGGCAAACTTACTACAAAAACTATCATGGCAATAAGCATAACAAATTTTAACCCCCATTTTTTAGCCAGGAGATTGATGAGGAAAAAAGCAACCACTGCTGTTCCCCAAGCAGCAAACATCACAGCCATGTCTTCTTCCGGCCTGCCAAGCAATTCGGTCACATAAAGAGGCAAATTAAGGCTAATAATATTAAACCCAAACCACAAGGCCATACTACCCACCAAATAAATCCTAAAAGGCCTGTTTTGAAAGGTAGTTTTTACCGCATCCAAAAGGCCCATGTCAGCCGGCTGGGCTTCAGCATAATCTTTTTCCTTAATTAATGCGGGGATATAAAGAAAAATTAGGGCAATTAACGCCATGATCCAAATCATGGTATGAAAGTCTGTATATCCCAACAAGATACTGGAACCCAACATCGCTACGCCTGCTCCCAACATAGTAAAAACAGCCTTGGAAGTAGATAAATCTACCCGGTCAGATTTGGTTCGGGCTAATTCAGGAAGCAAGGCCAGGTAAGGACACACATAAGCAGTAAACATGAAGTAAAAGAGCCCCAGAAAAAAAACCAGGTGAACACTGTTCCAGGCAGACTGCTCGGCCACGGGTGGATAAAATAAAGCCAAAAATGCTGCGGCATAAATTATCCCCCCCACAAGCATGAATGGCATTCTTCGCCCCAATCTGCTGCTGAAATTATCTGAAAAACGGGCCACCAGGGGATCAGCAATGGCATCAACCACTCTTCCCCCAAACATGATTAAACCAAACGCCATGGGACCCAATAAGGCCTCTACACCTTCTATGGGGCTGGTAATATAGAAATAAAAAAGCCAGGTAAGAATCACCCTTTCTAAAAGGGTCCATCCGGCTGCACCGCCGCCATAAGCAATTTTACCCCAAAAAGGCAGCGACTTTAGCAATTTTATCCTTCCCCCTTCTTAAATTCTCTTCCCCACAAAAAAATTTTTTGTTGATGAATCTTAAAAAGAAATATAATCTGTAATTTGCAAAACAAAATAAATTATATTGCAGCATTTATGTTTTGTTCATGATGGGAAGTATTTAAAAAATATACTATGGAGACTACCAACACCATCGCACCCACTGTCATTAGAATGCCTACATCAGTTGGAGTTTTTTCTATTTCGATTACTTGCTCCATAAGCACGGAAGAAGAATTAAAAGTAAAATGGGCAACAATCGGGGCCCAGATAGAGCCCGTCCACAAGTATAAAAAGCCAATAAGCAAGCCCAGAATAAAAGCATAACTCGACTGAAGGACATTAAAATGAATAAAACCAAAAAATACCGCTTGAAGGAACACCGCCGCCATTACGGGGATATCTTCAAACATCCGGTTAAAAATAATGCCCCGGAATCCTATTTCTTCTACAAAGGAAGCTATCAGTCCCAAACCAATTAGGGAAACCAAAAAATGCTGGGCAAACATGGGTTCTAGCAATTGCTGGTGTTCCGGGAAGTACCGGGGTAGCTCTGTGAAAAACATAACTCCCGCTAAAATGAAATAGAAAGATATGCCCATGAGAGCAGTCATTACCAACTGGGGGAAAGATAGTTTTTTAAATTTGCAGTATTCCAGCAAACCTTCCTTATTGATGGTTACTAACCTTCTAATGAGGAAAAGCAACCAGAAAAATAACAGGGACAAAACCCCGCTTAGAATAGCAATATAGATCATATTTTCTTCAATTAATTCCCGGTATTCCCCCATTGTCAGTTCTATGCCTTCCAAAGCATGGGTAAAATTGACATAAAAAGCAAACAATGAACCACTGATAATTTGGGCTAAAATAAACAACCCCGCTATTAAAACTATAAACCCTACCATGCGAAGATATCTTTTAATTTTTTTTCTCTCCTCTTTTAAATCTAATTCTTCAGCTTGCTATCATTATACTTGCTGTGAGTAAACTCATCAACAACACTACCCTTATAATAATAAACATGAACCACAATCTATAAGCTATGCAGAGCGACTTTTTTCCTTAAGTAGAAATATAGAGGCACCTGCCCCCATCAGGGCAACTGCGGCGGCAAGCAAAAATGCCGGTTCAAATGAACTCATGCCATCTGCAATGGCACCGCCTGCTACCGGCCCCAAAGCCTGTCCGATACCGAAAAAGAGGGTAATAAAACCGAGTGCTGCCGGGGCAAATTTCGATCCCAGCATGTCACCGCATGCAGCAGCCATGACCGCAGGTATGCTCCATGCAGAAAGCCCGAAAAGGATCGCCGAAACAGTAAAATATACCGGGGCACCGCCGGCGCCAAATAGAAAAAACGCCACCCCATGAAGAAGAAATAAAATTGTCAACGTGTTCCTGCGGCCGATAAAATCGGACATGCTTCCCCAGATAACACCGCAAAGCAAGCTAAGCCAGCCCATTATCATAAACAAATTTCCTGCTTCCGCTGCCGTATAAGCATATTCTTGAACCAGGAAATTTACAAAATAGGTCATGTAGATAACATAAGAAAAACCAAAAGCAGTGTAAACAAGCCCCAGATACCAAACCGGTGGAGAAAGGTAAACATGCTTCCATGAATATATCTTACCCGCACCATTTTTAAAAGAACGGGTCTTTTTTCCTTGCACAGATAATTTCAAGCCAATTTCAGCAGGTTCATTTCGCAGCACCAAGTATGAAGTTATAGATAGGGCCACGGTTATAAGGCCAAAAACATACCAGGATATACGCCAGGCCGGGTCGCCATATTCTGCTATGATCCAGGGTACCAGCAAACCGGTAAAAATCAGCCCCATTGATGAGCCGGCTACGGCAATACCGGCAGCCAATCCTCGCATTCTTTGAGAAAACCAGGCCGCCCATAACCCCATGATGGCTACATTAGCAGCGCCGCTTCCCAAACCGGTCATCCCTCTCCAAATTGATACAGGCACAAAACCTTCCGCCATTCCGGTAAGAAACATGCCCACTCCGGCAAAAAAAAGCCCTAAAGATGCCACCAGCCTAACTCCAAAACGTGAAGCCAGCGCGCCTCCAACAAGGGCAAAAGCCAGATATCCTCCCAAATTAAACGCCGCTAAAAGGCCGGCCTGGGTATTATCCATTTTCAACGCCGGCTGCATTTCGGGTAAAACCATAGAATAGCCATAGCGAGCCAATCCCAGCGCCCCAAAAACCACCAGTGTACCCATTACCAGGACAACCCACGAGTAATTAGTTTTCCCAAAATTGTTTTTAGGCATCAAATACCACCATGACTGATAACCACAATTATTTTTAAGACAAAAAACCGCTAATTATTTTTTCTTCAGCTTCTTCGGAAGTTAAACCTAATGCCATAAGCTTCATCAGTTGTTCCCCTGCAATTTTTCCTATTGCAGCTTCGTGAGCCAACTCAGCCTCGGCATGTTCTGCCGCAATTTCCGGAATGGAGCGAATAGACGCTTCACCCATAATTATAGAGTCACATTCTACGCGTCCTCTACCTCGTCCATAAGCAATCAGTCGCGGGCGGAATATTTGGCGTGACTTGTCTTGCGCTACTGAACGGGATACAGCACGTGCCACGCATTCATCCCCATATAATTTCACCTCTATGTCAGATTCCGCCGACTGTTCTCCATCCGTTAACATGCGTTCAAACATAACCAGCTGACCTGTGGGCTTAACCTGTGCTACCGTAGAACGCACAGTATGGTCTACCCCGCGAATCTGAACCAACTCCAACTCCACATAAGCTCCTTCCTCTACTATAATTTCAGTTTTGGGGTTTAAGATACGTTCTCCTTTGCCCTCACCTTCTCCAAAATGTTTTTCCACATAACGTAAGCGAGCACCTTTACGCACGGTGATAGTATGCAGGCCATCATGCTGAGCCGTTCCTCCCCCCGGATTATGAATGCCACAGCCTGCAACCAAAAGAATATCTGCTTCCGCTCCAATATCGATGGTATTGTACACCAGATCACTTTGGTCAGATTCGGTTAATAATACCGGAATATGAACGGTTCCTTCTTTGCCGGGTTCTACGATTACCTCTATCCCGGGTTCCCCTGTTTTGGGTTTAACCTCTATCCCAGGTAATGAGTGACGATCTATGCCCTGCCCGTCTTTTCGAATATTATAAGCCCCGGGGGGATCCCGATGAAGATCCGCTACTTCTTTTAACAAACGCTTATCGAGGGCAGTCAGCATAGATTTCCCCCTCCTTTGTACAACTATTAAAGCAAGCACAACCGCTGTAATCACGAACCTGCGGCCAAACTGATTCACTGGAACCTTTCATCTCTATATGCCCGTCTACAACCAATATAATTTCATCTACCATAGTAAGGATTTTTTCCTGGTGCGAAATGATAACCGTTATTTTATCTTCGTAGTGACTTTCTTTAACTACATTTATCAATTGAGTAAAACTCCAAAGATCAATACCTGCTTCCGGCTCGTCAAAAAGCCTTACGGTAGGATCTTGAGCTAAAAGAGTGGCTATTTCAATTCTTTTCATTTCTCCTCCTGACAAGCTACTATCCAGAGGACGCTCGAGATAATCATCAGGACAAAGCCCCATATTACGAAGGTATTTACAATCGGTAATATCGTCATCATGCATAGCTACCTCTAATAAGTCTTTCACTTTTAACCCTTTAAACCTTGCCGGTTGTTGAAAAGCATACCCTATTCCCATACGGGCTCTTTCGGTAACAGAAAGGTTGGTAATATCTTGCCCCTGGAACTCCACTTTCCCTTCCGTAGGTAAAAATATCCCCATAATTGTTTTGAGCACAGAAGACTTTCCACTACCATTAGGACCGGTAATAGCATACATCTTTCCTGCTTCCAATTGCAGGTTCACTCCTTTAAGAATATGAACTTTTTGTTCATCTTCTTCCAAGGCAAAGCCTACATTGTCCAAAGTTAACATAATATTCCCTCCTTCATTTATGTAGAAATAAAATATATTAATCCCAAACTCATTAAATCAATACATAAAGGTAATTTGGCTCCTACTGCGAAAAATGATGGCAATGAACAGTGCAAGTCAGAAATAATAGCCATTAAATACACCTGAAAGTCATTTATAAGTTAGCCGGGAGGGCATCTTCTGCCGGGAGCCTCGCAAAGCTGAAGGCTGAAGAAGATGATTAATTCCCGCAAAAATTTAAAAATCTAACCAACCATCTTCCCGATTCTTAAGCAGATATATAAAGAGAGACATAAAGACAAGAAAAACAAAAGAGAAAGGAAAATAATTTGTTACCAAAGCCATCCACCGACACAAAGAATCCTGGTTTTTCCCTAAAAAAACCAGGCTCATTCGTTAAAAAATGAGAGCTATTCTACTTTTTCTCCGTGTTCCCATTCACCTTCATAATAGATAGTGCCGTCCTCATTATATACAACACCGTGGCCGTGGGATCTTCCTTCTTTAAAGCCACCTTCATAATATTTTATTTCATCAAAATATATTGTGCCTTCACCATGTTTTTCTCCTTCTTTCCATTCCCCTTCATAACCTACTGTGCCTTCTTCTTCCCAATATTCCTTGCCGTAACCATGCCTCTCGCCTTCTCTCCACTCGCCTGCGTAAACTTTCTGACCCTCCGCGTTATATTTTGTCCCTTCACCATGTTTTTCCCCATTTTTCCACTCACCTTCGTATTTTCTACCATCTTGCCAGGTATATGTGCCCTCACCATGAATTTCTCCCTCATAAACTTCACCCACATATTCGGAGTCATCCCAAAATACCATAATGCCTTCACCGTGCGGTTCACCATTTTTGTAGTCGCCTTCATAATCGTATTCTTGTATGGCTCCACATCCTGCAATTACTCCTAATAAAAATAATATAAATATAAAAGCTACAGCTTTCACTGCTCCACCTTCCTTTCTCATAATAAAATATTTAAAGCTTTTCTTCATAATTTATTACATAATATTTGTGTTTTACTTCGACAATTCATCCACTTTTCCTCCAAGCATATACAATTTTAAATCAAAGATCATTTGAGTTAACCTTAACTTATGAATAGTTATCCTCATCTGCATTTATTGATTTTCCAACACGTTTTTTTCTTCCAAAATAGAGAAGAACAATTGCACTACCTGGGGGTCAAAATAACAACCTGCATATTCCTGCAGTTCAGCTACAGCCTCTTCGTGGGTCATTGCCTTACGGTAAGGACGATCATTGGTCATAGCATCATAAGCATCAACAACAGCCAAGATACGGCATTCTATGGGAATTTCCTCTCCTTTTAATCCCAAAGGATAACCTGTTCCATCCCATCTTTCATGATGTTTTAAAATCAAATCCGCTATTTCTGCCAGACCAACTGAAGATAAGGCAATGCGGTAGCCTTTTTCCGCATGCTGCTGCATAACTTCCCACTCTTCAGCAGTAAGGGTGCCTTCCTTAAACAATATCCGATCCGGAATGCCCACTTTACCTAAATCATGCATTTGGGCAAGAAAAATCAGGTTGGAAAGTTGCTTGTTTGACAAATTTAATCTCTTTCCTATTTCCGAACAGATATCTTCTAATCTTTGGGTATGCCCTTTGGTAAAATAATCTTTTTCTCCCAGCATAGTTATAAGGGCCTGAATCATTTGCGACCTGGCTTTAATGCCTTTATGCGATTGATCTTGATACATGATATTATCTGCTTCTTTATAAGTTTCCTCCAGCGACTTATTTTGGTCATCCGCCGTAGCTGAGCCGACAGAAATATGAAGGGGCAATTTATGCTTCTGTACCTCATTGAAATTTTCTATGGTTGAATTTATTCGATGGACTATCTTTGTTCTCGCTTCATCGCTCGTCCGGGGAAGTATAACTGCAAATTCATCACTGCCTACCCGGGAAATAATATCTGAAGTACGAAATATATCTTGCAAAACTACCGCACAAGACTTAAGAAGTTCATCACCTCGAAAATGGCCCAAAGTATCGTTAACCAATTTTAAGTCGTCTAAATCAATAGTAATAATGGTAATGGGGTATTCTCTACTACCCTCTAAACGCTCTAGTTCATTTTCGAAGTACGCCCGATTATAAAGCCCGGTAAGTTGATCGCGAAAACTCAAGTACCTCAATTGCTCTTCATAATGCCAGCGTTCGGTGATATCATGGATTATGACCCGGTAAGAAGTAATATTATTTTCATTATCTTTAACCGGGGTGATGGAAAGTTCCCCATAACCCAAAGAACCATCTTTACGTATCATTTCCATAGTTAGGGCATATTCCGGTCTCCCGGATTTTAAAACTCGGCTGAAATAATAAAATACTGCTTCAGGATCATTACATACTTCTTTAAAATTTATTTCCATTAATTTATTGGTATCATATCCCAACATACTGGCCGCCGAGTGGTTACAAAAAATAATATTGCCGGAGCAGTCAATTTCGTAACAACCTTCTTTTATAATAGCAAGGACTTCCCGATACTTTATTTCCGATTCTTTTAATGCTTCTTTAACTTGCTTATGCTCGGTTTCATCTTCTAATATTGTAATAACCGAAACATTTCCATCAGGCTTAATATGTTGGAGTGCATTTCCCTTCAAATTCCTATTAAAAACTTCTATATAGTAAGCGGCTGAACCGGAAGATGATTGTAAAAGATGTGGAAGAGGGCATTGGGAGCAGGGCTCTTCCTTTCCAATTTGTTGGTAACATAATTCGCCTACCTGAAAGCTAAATTTTTCTTGAGCTGAGGGATTAATGTATTCAATGCGGTAATCAGGGCTCAATTGGAGCACATACTGCTCCATATTATCAAAAACATGGAGCATATATTCAGGTTTTTGAACTGCCGACAAATGATCATTTCCTTCACTTTTGGATAAATGAGATCGGGATTTTATAAGCCCGAAACGACTTCCCAAAAAATAGAGGGTCAGCCCAATAATTAAACCCAATAGAAAAACAAATAATATTCCCCATGGCCAAATTATATCTAATAACTCCAAGAAAACTCTCCTTTTGCCCGGCAATATGCAATTATTTGTAATAATTTTGCAAAGGGTAAAATAAAAATCATCATTTTACCATATATTTTAATCATTTATTATTCATTTATCTTTGACTATTATGCAAATAAAAAAATAGTATATTTCTAAATAATTAACCCGGGCGCTCTCTTATTTAGTAAAAGAGCTCCCATTATGTTAAAAACATTCTATCATTTATGGCAATTATCCTGCAAAAACTTTTTCATCAGAGACTCTCATCAACTAGAGGCCTTGATTTCAATAGGAGCACCCCAGTTTACAAATGTTTCCTCATGAGACATAATAATAAACTGCCGTTGGCCGGATTGTTCCTGTAATATTTGCCATATGTTATGCAAACGATTGGTATCAGTACTGGTAAAAGGATCATCAAATATTAAAGGTAATTTAATTTCTTCTGCCAGCAAATCAGCAACAGCAAAACGAATGGACAGATAAAGTTGATCTCTGGCTCCCTTGCTTAAATGTTCCACAGAAAAGGCACGTCCATTTTCCCACACGCTGATGTTAAAATTTTCATCCAGCACCACAAAGCGCCGATCCACTCCGGAAATATTCCGGCAATATGAAGATGCCAAATTTTCCAGGCGTTCTTTATAGGTATGCCGATATTCATTAATTGCTTGCTCCAGTTCTTGATAAGCTATCACCAGAGCATCCGTTTCAATTTCCAACCATTCTTTTTGCTTTTTTAATTCTGCCAGTTCAATTTCCGCAGCTGCGATGTTTAAGGGCGACTCTCCTTCTATAGTAGCCAAGCGTTTAGTAAGCTCGTTGCGTTTGTTTTCCAGTTCGTTTGTTTCTGCATTAAAGCTATCTATTTCCTGTTCCAGGGTTTCCAAATAGTTGCTCACCAGCTCATAATCATCAGCCTGTTCAGTTCCCGGCAACCCCGGATTTTGCTCGATATGTTCCCGCCATCTGAGCAAGCAAGTGGTAACATTATCTTCTGTTTTAGATAGCAAGCTTTCCAATGCAGATATATCTTCTACTTGATAATTCTGCAAAATTGCATTCAACTGCACTTCCGCAGATTCCTTGGCTTTCACATTCACCTGCAACTCTTTCCAACGGTTCAATGCTGCTGCGGCATCATGATTATTTTTTTCCATTACTCCCCTGATGTTTGCCACAAGTTCATCTTTTTCCGCCTGGATGTTTTGCCTTTTTTCCGCCAACTCATTAAGTTGAGCTTTTTGGGAATCTATTTTATAGTTGAGGCTCTCTTTTTGTTTTTGGAGTTCAGTCAACCGGGCAGCTTTTTCAACCTGTTTCTGCCACCATGTTTCCGTCAGATCTTCTAACTGTTCTGCCACATCGGAGACACTCTTATTAGACATTTCATGAATTTCTTGACCCAAGAAATAGGCAACTTCCTGCCATTGTTCCGATGTTTGTTCCGATAAAGGGCTGGCTGCAGTTACTTGCGAAACGCTGCATCCCCAATTTTCACCGGCAAAATCGGCTAATTGTGTTTGCAACCTTTGCTTTTTCTCGCACAAGGAACGCCACTGATCAAAAGCAGCGTTAACATCGTCAAAAGTTTCCCGGAAAGGAGCCATTTTTTTATTAAATTCTTGCAACTCTTCCCTGGCTCGATTTAGTTCTTGCTGCAATTCCTGAAGTGTTTCCGGAAAAATTTCATTCTCCATTTTTTCAAGATATTTTTTTTCCTCATTATATTGACTAAACCGCTGAGCAAGGCGCCCTAATTCTGCTTCCCCCACCTGGGAAAACCGGCCTAATTTGTCTTCAAATGAAGCAACCTTCTGCCGGAAATTATTCAGTTCTTCGCGAATTTCATGGCGTTTCCGGCGCCAAGAAGAAAAAGCAAGAGTATAAATATAACTGCTTGCACCATAGCCAACCACCGCAGATATCAAGACAGCAGTAATTAAAACCGGTAAATTCTCGACTCCTGTCAGAAATCCCACCAACCCTACCAAAAGTGCGGCTCCACTTATCCGCAACCACAGGGGAGTAGTTACTTTTTTGGTGGCTTCTGCCAATTGCTTTTCAAGCTCCCGCTTCTTTTGTAAAAGAGAAAGTTTTCCATCTACCGCCTCTGCGGCCCCCTCAGGTAGCTCAAGAAGATCACTGTATTTATTATTAAAAGCATCTTTATATTCCCGGTATTCTTTCATCTTGTTTTCCGCTGTCTTGTAAGCTTGTAAAGCTTTTTCTTCGGCGCTGTTTAATTCCGCATAGCGCCGGTCAAAATTTGCAACCAAATCTAATGTATGGGGGGAGGCCTCCGTTAAAGGAGCATACTTCTCCGTTAAATCACGGTTAATAATTCCCAAATCACTTTCAAGCTGTTTAAAGTGCTTCCAATCCTGAAAGCACTTTTCAGCTTTACGTTTTATAGATTGAAGCCTGGTTACCGGATCCGCCCCCAGCCACTCCCATCCGGAAAATTTATTTAGCTCTTCATTTATTTGATCATAATTTTTTTCTTCTACTTTTAGAGATTCCCTTTGTTTATAAATACTACTATCCAAATCTCGAAGCTGCCTATCTATTTGCACCAATGATTCCAGTCTATCACCGGTTTCCGGCAGCATGTCATTGAATTCATCATAATTCCTCTCCATTTCCTCCTGCATTCTTCTTATTTTGTCCGATAGACCGGAGGCATCTTTTGCTGATTGTTTTAACTTGTCCCTTT
>PUKQ01000065.1 GCA_003550565.1 Syntrophomonadaceae bacterium | reverse complement strand
TGCGCGACAAAAACTTGGGATAGTTGTAGATATCAACCCCTCCCCGTAGGGCAATTTCTGTGTCTACAGGCAGATGATGAATATAAGTATAGAAATTTACCCGGGCTAACTGGCGAAGCAAATTATAGCCCGGAATCTCCATCAAGTTAGGGTCATTTAATAAAACTCCTACTGCAAATTCATTATAGGGCTCTATATCCGTGTCATAATACTCAAAAGCCGTAAGGTGCATGGCTCCAACTCCCGGAGAAATTTGTGCCGGTTTGTAACGGGGATCGGGAATCAACTTCTTCAAGTTCCACATAAGCGCAGGAAAGACAGCGGTTATAGCTCTGGCACTGCGATAAAAAACCGGAAGCTTAGCTTTTTTCCCTGCCATGGAAGCCTCCACCTGCTCAACACCTTCAAAAAAATTGTGATGCATAATTCCACCTCCATAAATTAAATTTGAGACAAAAGAGATTTTTTGTAGCCATTTGCACTGCTAAAAATTTATTCCCGGGAAAAACACATTTGCCAACATTTAATGTTAATATTTCTATCTCTGATGCGATTTTTTTCATCAGTTTTTTAAAAGATGCAATTGACCTCTCTAAATCACATTATCTCCCATCTATTCCGGGAAACTTGTTCATAAATAAATTGTTCATTGATTTACTTTGCTACCCCAATAACAAATAACACTGTTAACTGCTAATATAAAATTTCTATTAATGTCTTTAAATATCCTGCTGTAAAAAATAACAATCATTAAAAAAATGGGAAATTTCAGAAGGCAGCAGAGGATACCGGGGCAATTTTCTGCCTTTATCTTTAAGTGGGTTATCCGGCTGCCGTCTCCGTTCAATCACCAACCGGCAAACTTTTTGCCATATCATTAAGGTGGTTGTTAACTATCCGGAAAGAGTTTTTGCTCACTACTATCCCTATTATTTTGTTAAATGATGCATGATGCGGGGGAATATCACCTGATTTTTTTGGGAGCAATTTTGGGAGAACAGGAACAGATTACTTGATAAGCTTGCTGGCGCTGTAAAGTACTGCCTTTCCGTACTTTCCCCGCAGTTCATCCTTAACGCGGGTAATTTTTCTCTCCTTATTGCGTGGGGAATCGGATGATAAAAGGCTCATCTGCTTCCAGCATTCAAGCCCGGAAAGTTTCACTCCTACCAAACGCCAGGGAGGTTTCCCCCCGTGACGCCGGAAAAGTTCTTTCACAGATTTAAATATTTCGTTGTCCATGTTAGTGGATTCCGGCAAAGTTTTATCCCTGGTTATGGTAGTAAAATCGGCAAACCTCACCTTTATGGACACTGTTCTTGCCTGCATCCCCTCAGCCCGCAATCTATATCCCACTTCCTCCGATAATTCGGATAAAGTGGATATCACACAATCACGTCCAAAAATATCTTCAGGAAAAGTCTTTTCCTTTGATATAGACTTCATCTCCCGAGAAAAAAATATTTTCCGGTTATCATGGCCGTGGGCATAACTTTTCAGAAGGGAGGCATTGCTGCCCAATAACCCGGTTAGCTTTTCTTCCGGGAAGTTCGCCAGTTCCTTAACCGTTTTTATGCCGTGCTTGTTCAACTTCTCTTTTGTGGAAGGGCCAATACCGGGAAGTTTATCCACAGGAAGCGGCCACAAAACATCTGGCACATCTTCCGGCCAGATAGTTTTTAAGTCGTCTGGCTTGGCCAATTCAGAGGCAATTTTAGCCAGCAGCATATTCACCGAAACTCCTATACTGATTGGCAATCCTAAATCTTTTCGCACCACAGCCCGGATCTTTTTAGCAGTTTTATAACCTTTTCCATCGGGTAAACCCAGATAAGCCTCATCTATGGAAACTTGAAGTATTTCGGGAGTAAATTTGTAAAACACCCTGAGGATTTCTTCCGATACTTCTTTGTACCTGCTCATATTCGGGGGAAGGATAACTGCTGCGGGGCAAAGCTCCACAGCTTTTTTCATCGGCATAGCCGATCGCACTCCATATTTCCTGGCTTCATATGAACAAGTAGAAACTACGCCGCGTCCTTCGGGAGATCCACCAATTATGAGCGGCTTGCCCCTTAATGAAGGATTATCCAGTTGCTCTACGGAAGCATAAAAAGCATCCAGATCGCAAAGCAGGATGTCTTGTTTCAAAGAAATACCACCTTCTAACCTTTTACTTTACTAGTATGTTAATAAACATTATGGCATTTATAATTCCTCACCAGCAGTTCATCCACAAAGCCCCTTTTGTCTCCCCTGGAGTTAATAGCACGCCTGGCTGATATTATTTCGCCCCTATAATCACCGTATAAATCTTGCATATATTCCGTAGCCGAATTGGATAACAAAAATTTAACCCCTTTTGCATGCAGCCAATCACAAACTTTCTTTAACCTTACCTGCTGCCTCTTATCAAAACCACCCTTATCATAAGCGGTAAAATTTGCAGATCCGGAAGCCGGGTCATAAGGAGGGTCAAAATAGACAAAATCCGTTTCTTTAATATGTTTTAAACTATCTTCAAAGTCCCCACAGCAAATGCGCACATTGGCATTATTCAGGTAATTACTCACCGCCCTTAACACAGACGCGTTAACTATATTGGGGTTTTTATAATTGCCGAAAGGGGAGTTGAACTGACCGGAACCGTTTACTCTAAAAAGGCCGTTAAAGCAAGTTTTATTGAGATATATTATCCGCGATGCCTTTTTTATGGAAGATAATTTTTTATACTCACCTGCATTTCTATCCCGGTTTCTGATCTCATAAAAGTAGCCTTCAGCGTTAACATGTTGCTTTAAGTCTTCGATAAGCGCTTCCGGGTAATACTTTACTACGGAATAAACATTCATCAGTTCCTCACTGCTATCATTAATAACGGCATTATTCGGCTGCAAAAAAAAGAAGATCGCCCCCCCGCCTAAAAAGGGTTCGTAATAAGTAGAAAAATTATCCGGGACGCGCTTTTTAATCTCATTTAGCAGCTGTGATTTTCCCCCCGCCCATTTTAAAAATGGCCTGACAAGCATGCTATTTTGGTTAGTCTTTATTAGATTAGAATTATCTATACGGGGCCGCCTCCTTTATTCCATTTCCTGTAAAGTTTCCATAATGCTCTTAACATTCTGTTCATTTTTGCCCCAATCAACCAGGGTTACCGGCACTTTAGACTTACTTGTTAATTTCACCAGGGTATAGTTTTCTTCCAATTTTTCAAATTCTACGGTTATATTCTCTCCCCAACTATCTACCGATATCCCATGCTCTGCCTTTATTATACCTGCATCTTTATCTTCGCTGGTTATTTCACATTCATTTTTTTTCAGGGAATGTTTACATTGATGAAAAACTTGTAAATATGGCTTATTTATCTTAACCCGGTCCTCTTCCTCGTTTCCCATCCACTTTCCAATCTTATCAAACAAAAGTCACCCTCCTTTTCCAAAAAATAAATCTCCTTGCCCCCAGACAATATACTCAAGCAGTAAAAAGAGCAGTTTACCCGGCTCATTATTGAGTCTGAATAACTACCGGAAAGCGAATTATATTATATCCTGCCACATATTTAAATTTATTCACTCAGCCTCACTTGTGCAATCTGGCGGCAGATGCAGGCCAAGTTTCCGTCTTCGTCCCAAACTTCGCCGTCTTCTTCAATAATGCCGTTTGTTAAATAACAGCTGTGCAGGCGAAATTTGAGCCAGGAAGTAAGAGGATTTTTACGCACACTTACAGAAAGTTCAATGGTAGGAACCCAGCTAAAAATACCATAGGTAACAAAGATCGGCGGCGGCATAGAATCTGCCATGAGCAAAACTGCCGGCAAATCATACCCTCTTTCTTCCCGAAAGCGCACCCATCCTCTCATATCCGAACGATGAGTTAATTCCCCCTTCATCCACCTTGCACTGTCTGGGTCCAGAAACATTTCCAGATTTTGAGAAAGAGTATTACCGGAATTAGCCGGCATAAGCACGCATTCCTCTCTTGGTGTTACATTCGGAGGGTCTTTTTCGTATCGCTCCACCGCAGTACCTATATTTTCTTTCATAAAAGTGCCCCACACCCGTGTTTTTTCTTTACCGTCCTGGTAAAGCCGGGCCTGAAAGCGGGAAAACTTGTAACTTTGGGCTATCTTTTCCAACTCAATATCAATCTCTCCGGGAATGCAAGGGCCTATATAGTTAGCAGTTATGATTGGTGTGCCGTGTTTGTCACTGACAGTTTGCATGGCCTTTGCCGCCAAAGCAAGCACATACCCTCCATTGGCAATGTCATTAATAAGCCAGTTTTTTGAAACCTCACCTCTAAAGCTTAAAGTGCTTTTTTGCTGCAACGATATATCCCGGTCAAAAAGATGCATAAGTCAATCTCCTGCTATGTGTTCCCGCTCCTTAACTCCTTTGTATAATGGTGCCAGGATTGGATTTTATAATAACTTTTCCTTTTACACTTTTAATTAACGCAGCCAAAATATTCTTCAACTGCGTTAAATTCTCCTGCCCCAAAAAACTTATTCCAATTCCAATATTTCGGCTAATTTTGCTTCATGCTGCGGAATATTTTCGTCCCATATATGACCTGTCATTTGGTGGTGGTCAAACCATAGAAATAAATCTATCACAGGGTCTTCTTTTTCTACTTTTTTCATAATCTCAATCCTTCGCATTTTGCCCCGGGAAGTTACAACATGACCCACTAAAGTTATAAACAAATCATCAATGCTCCGTCCCTCATCCCTGTTGGTAAAAGCCAAAACATTGGGAACCTCTCTGTGAGGATTTACGCTTTTAAACTGTTTAATTGCTTCATAGATGTGTTTGGCAATGGTATTATAAACAGGATACATATCTTTCCATCCCCCGGCAGTAAACTTAACAGTCTTTTCTTCCAGGTAAAACGCCGGCTTGCCCGCATAATAAACTTCAAAATCTACTGTTTTCGCAGAAGTCTCCGGCATTTTTACTGCCTGTAACCCTTTGCTCTCCAGATATTCTTTAACATTTTTTTCACCTGATTTAGCCAAGCCAAACTCCTTAAATTAAGATATTTATCTAAAGATAAAAAAGACAGCATACTTAAATAAAAGCTGGAATAGATTTTAGAGAATTAACTGTGGAACAAAATAAGACTGCGCAATAAGACCTAAGCCTTACTTTAAGCCGCCTATGTAGATATCAATTACACATAAATAAAAAATATTTTGGTTAACTTTTTAGATAAGGGACTTCTCGCTTTACAGTGAATTCCCGGTTATGTTCAATTTCAACCCAAAAACATCGTTTCTTAATTTTTTCCAATTTTTCAGAAGCAGAACCATCAATCTTAAACCCTTTTGAGTCAGATATAAAAATTAACAAGTCATTTCTGTTAGGATGATTTCTTAACTCATAGTCCAAGGAGTTTCGTTCTGGAAATATCATCAATAAATTATCTGCATGAGTGTCAGGGTATTTTTTCTTAACTGAATCAATGAATTCTTCTATCTTTTTTATCTTAACTTCTTTTTTCCACGAGACTTTATTATAAATTAACCCTTTTTCATAATCACTGAAAAAAAATAAAGACAGCCTTATATATGGATAGCTTTCCTTGTTAAGTAAAATAACAACCTTTTCCATAAACTTTTTTAGTTTTTCCATGTCCATCAAAGGAGTTAGTTGAATATAGACAATAACTAACTCATAAGAATTAAACTCTTCTTCGCTTCTTAATTCATACTCCCACTTTGTTGACATTTCATCTTCTATGTGCTTGACAATTGTTGGCTTGTGCTTATTAAACAGTTTTCTAAACTCTTTAAATTTTTCCTGAACCATTTTTTAGTCCTTCCTGGAAAATACTTCTTTTTTAATTCAACGCTTGCAGGGTCATCAATTACATGCTAGTATATCATTTTGTTTACCATAAAATTTACCCAATTTTATAGTTTAAATATTCTTCGTAAAATTCAAAATTCCCTTCAATAATCAATGTAATAATTTTAATAGGAACCTTTTTATTGCTCCCCGGCATACTTTTTAATAGTTTCCCTCATCAATGCATCTGACAATCAATAAAGAACTTAAACAATTACATAGGAATCCCGGGGAAATTGAAAATTATTTATATTTCAATTCCACTAGCACAGGATAATGGTCGGAGATGTAATATTCATCATCGTATCTATCTGTGATGATTCTATAAGTCAGGGCATTAAAGTAGTTATCGTCTACAAAAATGTAGTCTATGGGACCCTCGTGGGGATAATCGCCAAAACCATTGAAAGTAGTGCCGCTATCCCGTTTATCCTCAGGGCTCAGGTATTTAGTATCGGAAAGTGAACGCTCCACTATACTGTTATAAACTTCTTCACCTTCAGGAATATTAAAATCACCCATGGCAATGGGTATGCCCCTGGAATCGTCTATATATTCATATATCAGATCAGCGCTCTTTTGCCTGGCCACATCACCCCTGTGATCAAAGTGAGTGTTGTAAACCGTTATAATTTCATCGGTATAATGATCTAAAAGCTCAACATAAGAACAAATTCTTCTGATATTTGCATCCCAACCCCTGCCAGGGCTTTCCGGATTTTCCCGCAGCCAAAATGTATCATAATCCAGTAGTTCAAATCTAGACTTTCGGTAAAAAATTGGTGAGCCTTCGTCAACAACCATAATACGCAAGTTATTGAACAGGTGTGGCTTGGGATCGGTATCACTAATAATACTCTCACCCCGTTCCCGGTTTAGGCCCGATCTGTATATACCATAATAGCCATATTCATCCCCTAAGTGTTTAATTAAGTATTCATACTGAGGATGAGTTACTTCCTGAAAACCTATAATATCGGCATTATAATTATCTAACAGGTTAATCATGGGTTCTTTACGGTTAGTCCAATAATGTTCTTCAATATCTTCCTTCGTAATCAGCCTAACATTGTATGAGATAACATCTATGTTTGTTTGTTCATCTTCGAGATTTTCGGGTACAAGTATGCTCTCCTGTCCCATTTCAGCTTCGCCCTGCAACGGAACACCCCTATGGATAACTCCATAGGTCCCCCCCGTTATTATTATTAAAACAAGTAATAAAATGGCAGTTATTTTTAATATTTTTTTAAACATGGCAACCCCCTTAGTATTATGCTTGAATTTATTCTACCATCCATTATATTTGCTGTCTATTTATGTAAGCACCGCTGTTTTAATCAGCTTGGCCGGAGCAGTGGCCGCTCTCTTGTTAGTCTTGGGAAGGCTGGTAAAAATGAGACAGCAGGTAGAATAAGTACAACCTCCATTTAAAAAAAATAAATTGAAGGTTAAAAGGTGCCGGTTGCAGTGAAATTAACCAAACAAAATATATGCCAACAAGCCAGCCAGTGTTGGCACTGCAATATATAAACTAATTTTAAGGGCAACAAAACGCGGCCCTAAAAAAGTTAGTTCAAAAGGTATATGCCCTACATTAATCATTCCCCAAGCAGTGATCATGGCTACAGCAGTCCCGATAGTTACGGAACCTCTAAAAAGAGCATCAAACAGAGGGAAGAAAACAAAAGGTCCTCCCACTACCAGGGCACCAACTGCCGGACCAATAACCAGGCCTTTCCAACCGGCTCCTTCTCCCAGCCAAGATTGCAGAGCCTCCTCAGGTAATAATAAACCGAGAAAACCCACTATTATAAAAGCAATAATTAAAATCGGCAAAACATTTATAAACATGTTTTTTGCTTCTTTTAGCCCTTCTATGATCCTACCCTGTCGATAAGCCACATAAAATAGCACTATTGCCATTAAAGATAGGGCTATAAGCGCATCAATCAATTTCTTTAACTCCCTCCCTTGATTCTTTTTCTGCCTGTAGTTTATTCACATCTTCTTTGATTTTGGTAGCAAACCCCGGTAAAAAGATATTTACAGCCCCTCCTATCAATATGGGGATGGCAAAAGTAAGTAAAAATCTAATAGCAGTTATTTCTACGCCTACAAATGCAATTTCCACCGGAATACGCGGAATATTCCACAGTGTCTTGGCAGCCACAAAACTAATCATAGTCCCTACATTAGCACCGGAAGCTATTAATACGGCCATTAAAGGATAGAAAAAAAACGGCCCCCCGGGCACCAGAGCTCCCAACAATGCCCCTATAAAAGGTCCTTTCCACCCGGCTTCTTTGCCCATCCAGGTGGAAACCATATCCCTGGGTATTAAAATGGAACTCAATCCGGCCACCACAAAAGCAATTATGATGATGGGAAAAAGAATTAACAGAGTTTGTCCACCTTCAAAAAATCCTTTGCCTACCAGGGAAAAACCTCCCTGGATAAAAGCTATTATGACTAAGATGACAGCAACTATAGCCATCCCCAGCACTGTCTTATTCATCTTCAGCAGCTCCTTAACTAGATATAAATTCCGGCGAATTTAACCAAAACTATTTAAATTCAATACTATTATGGTTCTATTTTATCAAATATATCGAAGTTTGAATTGCTTATTTACTTATGATATTATTACATAAATTATAGTCAAAATATTTCCAAAGAAAAATGAAAGCGAGGTAATTGCTATGAATCACGAACTGCCTGCCTTACCCTATGATTATAACGCTCTGGAGCCTTATTATGAAGAACGGACCTTACGTTTACACCATGGGGCCCATCACAAGGCTTACGTTGACGGTCTCAACAAAGCCGAAAGCAAACTGGCTGAAGCCAGGCAAAATAGCGATTTCTCTTTGGTTAAACACTGGGAAAGAGAACTTGCTTTTCATGGTTCGGGACACATTTTACACAGCATTTTTTGGGAAAATATGAAGCCCAATGGAGGTGGCCCCGCTGAAGGTGATATTGCCCCGCAAATTGATAAAGATTTTGGCGGATTTGAAGCTTTCAAAAAACATTTTACTGCTGCAGCCACCGCAGTAGAAGGTTCAGGCTGGGCTTTATTGTGCTGGTCCCCCATATTTAATAAGCTGGAAATCTTGACTACAGAAAAACACCAAAACCTCACGCAGTGGGGAGTATACCCGCTTTTAGTTATTGA
>PUKQ01000044.1 GCA_003550565.1 Syntrophomonadaceae bacterium | reverse complement strand
CTCCATTCTATGGCTTTGGCAAGTTCTTTAATTGACTCATTTCAGACTTAATTATAACACGTCATGCCTTTTTTCTAATACATTATTCCAAAGATCAATTTAGACGAAACCGTTTTCTTTTCCTTTCTACAACAGCACATTATGGTTTTGATAAGCATCTATAATGTCATATTGCAGCAGAAGCCGGTATATTGCTGCTAATCAGGTCTAACAAGCATGATTTATATTTTGCCGGCTGTCTTCTATAACGGTAGTTGAAATAACAAATAGCTACAGACTTAAAACACATAAATCAGACTATGCTTATATTAAGTTGTTTTTATTAGTTTAGTGGCTTTCTATCTATTATCTATAAAGCGCAGATAAATAAAGCTAGTTAGAAATCCAATAATTAAGCCCCCCAATACAGCAACTACGCTCCATCTAACAATACCTGCAACAATTATGTCTTGATAAAAAACATTACCCCAATTTTCCCAGAAGAATGGGTCGTTTTGATTAGAAATATGCAACTCCAATCTACCCGAGGAACCTACAAAAGCAAGCTGAAATGCATTCGTTAAATAATAGGAAACAATAGACGCACACCATGTCAAAATACTGGCAAAAGAAGCCCGTAGTTTTGATTTGGAAATTTTTGCTTCATATATAATAATGGGAACAATAGGTACAAGCCAGATGCCAATGCTTAAAGTCAACCAGATTATTTCTCCCCCTATACTGGGAGTAAAAACTTGTTGTCGTGCAAGAATATTTGAAAGAAAACTATGATAATAAAAATCAAAAACTCCAAACGCTATTCCAATTATGATATAAATTACCCAACGCTGCTTTATAATTTCCACCTCATTTCATTATTTGTTACTAGTTTTAAGTTCATCCGGGTCCACCTTTAATAGTTTTGCCTTGAAGTGATGCCCGGCTACTTTCCCTTTCCCTAAACACTATAACCCGACCTGGTAGGAAAAGCCCCACTCCAAAGTAGGGGAACCGGGATTGTTTTTTCAGTTCCTAAGGCCTCCCCTCTCCGAAACCAACCCAAAACCACCCTCCGGGGTGGTCTCACCGTTTCATGAAAAAAGTAAAATACAGTTAACAGTTAAACAAAGTAATCTAAAAAAGGAAGTAATCGGTTATGTCAAAATAACAAGACTTAGGAGCCGCCCGCGCTCCGCCGCCATGGGAGTATTTAAGGAACATGAGGCCGATTTGATGCTACATCGGACACTGGCCTATATAAGTGTAAAGGCCGCAGAGATAGATGAATGCCTCTATGTTGCTCAACGCATAGAAGAGTTGATGACGTTTCGGAGTTGTTCGGTTTGCTGGATAAACATTGAGCTCTAAAAAGGCTCTCTTAACGCAAGATTGGAGACGGAAGACGGAGAAACGGTCTGCAACATCGATAAAAATACCACAGTTAACATCGAAGAATCCGGAACTTACAAAGTGGTAGCTATCGGAGAAAACCACGAGGGCGATTTCTTTTTAACCTGGCATGTTAACTGATGGGTGTGATTCCTGATGTATTATTATTATATAATTTGCTGAGGAGGTTTCCATTATGGAAAACAATAAATTAGATGAGTATCTGGATTACTGCCTCAATCGCCTGGCCGTAGAGATTGGCCCCCGCCCTGCGGGATCTCAGGCCAACCAAACGGGTGCCGCTTTTATTGGCAGGGAGATGAAACAGGCAGGCTATACTGTTCTGGAGCAGAAATATCCCTGCCCCGACTGGAGGTTGTTGTCCGATGAACTGTTGGTAAACGGGAGAAAGATTCGCGCGGTGGTTAATACCCATTCTCCGGCAGTGGAAATAGAAGCAGAATTGGTGCCTGTTTCAACCGCCGACGATATTCAGGAATATGACTTAACCAACCGCATTGCGGTATTACACGGTGAGTTAACACGCACCGCCTTTATGCCCAAAAACTTTGACCGCAATATCTACGCCGATGAATACAAAGACCGCATTATTCAGCTTTTGGAGGAAAGTAAACCCGGAGCCGTTGTCCTGGTAAGCCATGAACAAAACGATATGCCGCTGCCATTGATAGAAGACAGTGATCTGGATTTGCCTTCGGTTACGGTGCACCGGGAGGAAGGCCTGCTGTTAACCGAAAATTCCGGAACCACTGCAAAGATGAAAATTAACACCGCCCGTAAAGACAGTACCGGAGCCAATATAATCGGGCGTTGGGGAAACAGCAAAAAAAAGATTCTGCTGTGTGCTCACTATGATACAAAGCACGGAACACCGGGTGCCTTGGATAACGCTTCGGGAGTTGCCGCCCTGCTTTGTTTGGCCAAACACTTAAAAGATTTGGAGATAAAATATGCTTTGGAATTAGTGGCGTTCGGCGGCGAGGACAGCTGGTTCCCTGGGGATGCGCTTTACACCCGGGAATACCCGCCGGATAACCTGGTGGCGGCTATTAACCTGGATGGTATCGGATTAAAAGATGTGCCCACAATGATGGCGGTTTTCGGTTGCTCTGAAAAACTGGTGTCCCGCATTAACAAGACAGCAAAACAATTCGGGGAGTACGTGCAGAATCAGTTTTATGAAAGTAACCACGGCTTTTTCTGGCCTCTGGGAATTCCCACATTGGCCTTTACTTCCATGGAATCCCTGGAATCACTGGGCAAAGTTGCTCATACTAAACACGATACCCCGGAAGTGCTGGATATCTCCCTGATCGAACAAACGGTAAAGTTGGCAAGGGAAATTGTAGAGTTCTGGGATTAGTTTTTCAAGGGAGAAATTCTTAACAGGAGGGCCGTAAAGCGCTATAACTGCACCACCTGCTACAAGAACGGCTGACAAAACCCCGAATATTCTCATTCCATAGAGTGTAATAAAAGGGGGAAAGTTAAGTGAAGACGCCGTAAAGCTACCTTCCACGACGTCTTCATCCGGACATTTATTGAATTTCTTATTTAAGTTCAACTTTATTATGAACCGGCAACTTCCTGCATCCATATTTCTTCCAGGAAGTCCGTTAGTTCGCGGTTAAAGGCTTTAGGGTTATCCATGTTAGCGTTGTGGCCGGCACCGGGTATCTTATAATAACGGCTGCCGGGCACCGATTCATGCCATTCTTTATTAGCCTTTATAAGAGATTTCGGCATCTCATGTTCACCGTTGGTAATAAGCAGGGGATGCGGAGGTGCTTTTTCTACCTTGATATCGCACGCATCAAGCTGGCCGGCAAGCATCCGGAGAAACTGCTTTTTCCCCATCCCGTTCATCGATTCAAGGAAAAACTGCCGGGCTTCTTCTGTTTTTGCCTTTTCGACAGCTGCCCGTTTAAATATTAATTTTTCGGGAAGTAATTTACTTATGGCCATTAAGATCCGGAATACAAATAGCTCAATTTTACTCATTGGTTTATCGACGGGCAACCCCCCTATACTGACGATTGCTTTTACCCGGTCAGGATACTTCAGTGCCGCATGATTATTGACATACACCCCCAGAGACTGGCCAACCACCACTGCTTTATCAATCCCTGTTTCATCCATAATGCCGATAAGGTAATCAGCCATCTTGGGAACATCAAGGTTTCCATGGAGCGGGGCGGATCTGCCGTGCCCCTGTAAATCCCAGGTTATTACCCTGTACTTCTTCCTCAGGGCGGCTACCTGAGCTTTAAACATCCCGCTATTTAAACCGCCGCCATGTGTAAATATTACTGCCGGACCACTCTTGGGCCCGTGTTCCTCATAATAAAATAATCCTGATTCGGTTTTAAAAAACATTAACAACACTCCTTTTCAAATTTTTTGGTTAACTTTTGCCGGTGGATCATTCCATTGATGTGCAATCATAAAACGTATTCTATCCTTACTGTTTTTTACCTCCTTTCTGTGGTAATTTTTCTTTCTGCCTGCAGGGATATAACACATATCCCTGAATCTCTTAACTTCATTATTAAACCGTATACTGCAGACATATCGGGCAGCACCCCTGTTAGAACTGATGTACTGTCTTTCTCATGAGTTATATTGATACCACCAAAGTAATCCTTTAACCATTCGTCAAGATGAGCTTCAGAATGCACGGTGAACTGCCATACATACTTTCCTGAATCTATCCCGCGGTCAAAGTTTCCATGTATCATTCTTTTTTTACCTTCATAATTATTTGCTACCATAACTATGTCCTTTCAATTCTGTTTGTTTTCTTGCAAACGTTAAACTATAATTAGCATAACGAACATTTAAAGTTCTGTGACCTGGCAAAGGTGTGGTTTTAGTTTTTTTTCCCGAACCACACTTTAGTATGGAAACACCTGTAGGAGGAATCAGTTATGGTCGGTGAAATTCTTAAAATAAAAACAAAAATTCCTCCCCTTGTTCACGGCATACTTGAACGTTCCCGTATTCAGGAAAGGATGGAAGCGGACTTAACTGTTCATGAAGGTTTTTCCCGCCAATTAACTCTGATTTCAGCCCCTGCCGGTTTTGGTAAAACCACATTGGTGAGAAAATGGATTGCCGGATTTGAAGACAGGGTTGCCTGGTATTCACTGGATGAGGGGGATAATGAGCAAAAACGTTATTGGATTTATCTTATATCTGCCCTGCAAACCATACAGGAAAGCCTGGGAAGCAGTTCCTTGGCAGCACTACGTTCCGAAGAACTTTTTTCCGATTCTTCCACAGGCACTTTTTCTGTGTTGACGTCTCTACTAAACGATCTTTTTGATTTGAACAAGCCTTTATACTTAATCCTTGATGATTACCACCTAGTTAATAATTCCAGGATTCATGAAGATATGATCTTCTTTGTAGATAACCTGCCTCCCGGCGTGCATCTTATCGTAACTACACGTTCCGATCCTCCCTGGCCTTTGGCCAAGTGGCGCGGTAAGGGCAAGATGCTGGAATTCCGCCAGGATGATCTGAAATTTTCCCGGGAAGAAACTTGCCGGCTATTTACAGAGTTAAAATGTCCTTCGTTGAATGAAACCCAGCTTAATACCCTACATCATAAAACCGAAGGCTGGGTCACAGGATTGCAGCTGGCAGCATTCTCTTTGTCTGCCGATCACGACGTTGATAGCTTCTTAAAACAATTTGCCGGCAGTACCAGACATGTGCTTCATTTCCTTGTTGAGGAAGTATTTAACCGACAACCGGAGACAGTACAGGATTTTCTTTTGCAAACTTCCATCATGGAACGCTTCAATGCGTCCCTTTGTAATGCGGTTACCGGCAGAGAAAACAGCGCTGAGGTATTGGACAACCTGGAACGTGATAATCTGTTTGTGGTACCTCTGGATGAACACCGGTACTGGTTACGTTATCACCATCTGTTTGCCGATTTTCTTTACTATCAACTGAAAAGAAACCAACCTGAAAAAATATCCGGGCTTCATGATAAAGCAGCCAACTGGTTTCTAAAATCAGAGGAGCCCGGAGAAGCAATTCGTCATTCTCTTGCCAGCAATAATTCTGAAAAAATAGCCGTAATACTCCACGGGTATCACAGGGAATTGCTACAGACTGAACCTGAGTTGCGCAACAGAAGTCTGAACATTTTACCCCCGGAACTGTTAAAGAAATACCCCCGTTTAATTGCTCACAAAGCTTTATTTGCTCTTGTGCGGGAAGGGAAAGAAGAAGCTGAAGCATGCCTTAAGCTGACTGATGAACTTAACCTGGAAAATAAAAAGGAGCAGAAAGAAGTTGCCGGTTTACTGGCTGCCGTGCATACATACTATAACATCTATTCGCACCAATTCTCTCAGGCTCTCAATAATGCGGAAAAAGCCCTGGAACTACTATCTCCGCATGATAATTACTGGCGGATGAGCGTATCTGTTTTTTTAGGTGACAGCTGTTTATTATCCGGCAACCCGAAGGATGCTTATCCTTTTTACCTGGAAGCACATCAAAACAATGAAAAACACGGCAATCACTATTTATCACTTTCCACCTGCACCAAAGTAGCCACAAGCCTTTATTACCGGGGAAAACTAAGCGAGGCCGAGGAACTTACCCGCAAAATGCTGCAGTTTGCCAGGAAAGAAGAAATATCCGGGGCACCCAGGGTAGGAGCCCTCTGGACTCTGCTGGGTGAGCTTATGAGAGAAAAAGGCGACCTGGAGGAAGCGGAACGCAGCATGGAACGCGGGCTCTTTAAAAGTAAACCTGAAAAACCTTCCCTGGGATGGAATCTGCTTTTCCGGGTAGCTCTCTCTTTTTCGCAGCAAAATTATGAAGAAGCTTTATCGGCTATCAGGCAGATAGAAAATCTGCACGGGGAAGTGGAGATGCCTTATTTTGTTATCTTTCCATCTAAAGTCTGGAAGGCCAGAATATTGCTGAAAACAGGAGAAGAAGACAAATCAGAAGAAGTGCTCTCGGAGGCGGGAATAAAAAAAGATAACATTATTCACCATGGACAGGAGAAGGGGTACCTGGTTCTTGCCCGTTTACTGCTTCTCCGAAACAATAACGCTGACAGAGTGCGGCAGCTGTTAGAGCATATAGAAAGCAGTGCTGCACGGGGAGATTACCGGAGTCTTTTTCTGGAGACACTACTGGTTAAAACAGCCCTGGAAGAAAAGTATAGTTTACATGCTGCAGAATCCATTCTGGAGACAGCTTTGCAAAAAGGGATGAGTTCAGGTTATTTTCAGCTATTTATCGATGAGGGAAATGAGTTGGCTTCTGTTTATTCCAGAGTTATTGAGAAAATGAACAGAGATAGTAAACATTTAAACAATACAGAAATATTAAATTATACCCGGGAGATTTACGGAAATATGGCCCCGGCAGAAAAAATTTCAGACCTAAAACACGAGACCGGGTTAGAAGTTTCCCTGCGAAAGAAAGACACCACCAGTGAACTCATTGAAGATCTGAGCACAAGGGAACTGGAAATATTGCAGTTAATCAGTCAGGGTTTTACTAACCGGGACATTTCCGGGAAACTATTTCTGTCCCTCAACACAGTTAAATGGTATAACAGCAATATTTTCGGAAAGTTGGGCGTAAGGAACAGAACCGAGGCTACCAGACAAGCCCAAAAACTAAATCTTATTTAAACCCCGTGCAATACCCACCAGACGCAAAATCCCAGCAAACACACCCCCAGCAAGCGTGCCAAGATGATGGAATTACGAACCCCCATCCACTTTACCGTCTCCGGAGTAGCAAAGGGAAATACCACGGGAAGCAAAGCAACTGGCAGTAGCAAAGGTGCATAGATCACCTTGGCCCAGAAGTCGACATTCCCACCCTGCTGATCTATCATAACCAGAGGAGCAAGCCCCAACAAAGCCAGCACCCCCACCAAAACCAGCACTAACACGTACCACTTTGCCATCCTATAAACCAGGAAGTAGAATTTTTTCAACCGAGGGGCATGTTCCGGGCAAACTGCCATCTTCTTGCCCCCAGCGTTAAGCCCGAAACGATTTGGAGTTTCCACGGTAATATTTTTCAAACGTCTTTCTGAACGGTTGCACCACACACATTTTTCCATAAACGCAATATCCTTTCAGGATTCAGCTATAGAATAAAATCTTAAATAAAGCCTATCTTTTCCACGGGCATGGGACTCATGTAGCTGGAACTATTGGGGCTTTAACTGATAATAGTATTGGAATAGCAGGGACTATGTGGAATTCCAGTTTGATTCCAGTTAAGGTTTTAAATGATTATGGTAGTGGTACCTCCTGGAGTGTTGCCCAGGGTATTTTATATGCGGCCGGCCTTTTAGGGGATCCAGCAATTTCTGAGCCGGCCCATATTATTAATATGTCCCTGGGGGTGGGTACTGTGAAACCCAGGAAAATGCTGTCCAGGCAGCTCATAATGCTGGAGTTATTATGGTGGCAGCCAGTGGCAATAGCAACTGTTCATTATTGTATCCAGCAGGCTATCCTGAGGTAATTGCTGTTGGAGCTGTGGGTTACAATGGGTCTTTAGCACCGGCGCGAGCTCCCTATTCAAATTTTGGGCCAGAACTGGATCTGGTAGCTCCGGGAGGAGATCTATCATTTGGTATTTTGAGTACAGATGTCAATAGCTCAGGAGGTCATATCTATGGTTACCGGGCTGGAACTTCCATGGCTGCTCCTCATGTAGCTGGTGTTTTGGGCTTAATGCTGGCAGCAGGGATTAATCCTGATGAAGCACGTGACATCCTCTGTCGAACCAGCATGGATCTGGGAGAACCAGGCTTTGATCCCTATTATGGTTATGGCCTGGTTAATGCCTACTGGGCTGTTAACGAAGTAGAAGGCATCAGAATACTGGTAGGTGAACGTCAGGGAGAAACAGTTGCAGCAGTAGCTGAAGGGCAGGTATGCTTGCAGGCAAAAGGTTTCAACCTGGCTGATATTCCAGCTGGAGAATATAAGGTTTATGCCTGGATAGATATTCAGGGTGATGGCATTATAGCACCTGGGGATTATTTTGCTGCATCAGACCCTATTGTGTTTGCCGGGGATGGAGAATATTACCTGGATTTGATTTTGCGAGAAGTTAAATAACAGGAAGGAAAGAAGGCATTTTTTGTTGAACCTTTTATTTGCTGATAGGTAATTCATACTGGAAAAAGAAATAACATCATAGAGGAGTGGCAGCGTGAAAAAGGGACTCTGGATATTGACATTTATTATCCTGTTTACATCCGGTATTGTATTGGCTGTCAATGTAGCTACAGTGGATAAAACTCATAAATATCAATGGGAAACTGCTGCAATTACCGGTGGAGAGATCACCGATGGCAGGGATTTGAGAAATATCCGCTGGGGTAGACACCCGGAATTTGAGAGGATCGTGCTTGATATTTACCAAGGGGCTTACGAGGAAAAGGGGCCTGCTGTTTCTGTTCCCTGTTATTTCCAGATTAACTATGAGTATTATCCTTTCCGATTCACCGGCACTTTAATGGGCATTAGAGCCAGGAATGCTGAATTTAAGGAATTTCCACAAAGCGATCTTATCCAGGGGATATATTCAATACCCTACCTGGATGATAGTGGCATTAAGTTTGCTATTGCTCTGGAACAACCGGTAGAATACGAAATATTTGAGTTACATGATCCGGGAAGAATTGTTATTGATATGAGAGCTTTTACTTTTCATGACCCTCTACCAGAGGTATATTCTCTAAGAACAGGAACAGGGTTGGGATTTGAAGAGATGGGTCAGCTTAAGGAAGAACTCATCAATATAGACAGCAAAAATCCCAGAATTATTAGAGCAGGCGATGATAGTTTGTTTGTGGAAGAGGGGTTTTATACAAATGAGGATGAGGCCAGGCGAAGATTGGAAGATTTAAGCTTTAAACTCCCGGAGGTCCTGTTT
>PUKQ01000067.1 GCA_003550565.1 Syntrophomonadaceae bacterium | reverse complement strand
TAAATGCACAAAATGACAAAAGGCATCTTTGTAAGGAAATAGCTTAGATTTTCTTTAAATGAAAGTGCTTTAGCTGGAGAGCTATTCTGATTTTCTTCTTGGGTTATATTTCCCGTTTTTTCATGATAAAATTTATATGCTAAAAACCCTATTACTAAAATAAATAACCCGGTCAATTGAATTGTTATTCGCCAACCAAAATATTCGCCTAACAAAGGTAATAAACTGGCTCCGGCAAATCCCCCAACGCCAACACCAGACTGCATTATACCCATAGATATAGCCCGTTTGCCCGGGGGAGTTTCAATCATTACTCCTTTGTTTACAGAAGGAGTGATAATACTAAAACCCAATCCAGCAAATATCGCCAGTGTCAACAGGACCGGGTATGAAGGCGAAAACCCAAATAATAAGCTCATAAATCCCAGGCAGGCAACACCAAACAGCAAACCTTTTTTAGGACCTAACCTGTCAACAACACTGCCGGTAAACACGGCAAGCAATGCCGCACTCAAGAAAAAAAAGGTTGAATAGTAACCAACCTGGGTCCTGGTTAAATTAAATTCTTCCCGAATAAAAGGAAGCAGGGCCGGGAAACCATTATTAATAAGGCTGGTAGCTATATAGGGAATAGATAAGATTAGAAGGATCTTTAAAAAATTTTTTTGATTATCATATTGGCTGCACTTAATTTTTTATGTCCTCCTGCTGCTTTATATGCTGTTTTCAAAAATGCCGATGTTTTATAACTGCGCCTTCGCTGGCAGAGGATGCTATGCGGCTATAAAGGGAAAGGTAACCGTTTTTAAATTTTGGTTCTGGTTTTTCCCATTTATCAAGGCGCTGTTTTATTACATGATCTTCTACATGTATGGTTAATTGACGATTGGGGATATCAATAGTTATTTTATCTCCATCTTCCACTACTGCTATCGGTCCGCCTTCAGCCGCTTCTGGGGAAATATGCCCTACGAAACAACCATTATTGGTCCCAGAAAAACGTCCATCAGTAACCAGTGCAGTTGTTAAAGCCAAATTCATCCCGTATAACAATTTTGATACCTGGGCCATCTCGCGCATGCCTGGTCCGCCTTTTGGGCCCTCGTAGCGAATCACCACGACATCACCGTCGACAACCTTACCGGCATGAATTGCTTCTGTTGCCTCTTCTTCGGAGTTAAATACTTTTGCCTTACCACTAAATAGCTTCATTGAGGGATCTATTGCCGCCGGTTTACTAACTGCTGTATCAGGGGCTAAATTGCCTGTTAGAACAGCCAGTCCACCTTCTTCGCTAAAAGGTTGGTCCAAGCTTCTTATCACCTCAGAATCTTTAACCCGGGCTGATAAAACATTCTTACCGATAGTATTACCATTAACCGTTAGAGCATCTAATTCTAGCAAAGAGGAAAGCTCTTTCATCACGGCAGCTACCCCACCTGCACGGTGAAAATCAGGTACGTTGGCTGGACCTGCCGGATAAATCCTGGCTATATGAGGTACTGCACGGCTTAAATTTTCAAAATTTTGAAGAGATATATCCACTTCAGCCTCATAAGCAATAGCCGGTATATGCAATAATGTGTTAGTTGAACCACCTATAGCCATACTAACTTTTATCGCATTCTCAATAGAAGCTTTGGTAATTATATGACGAGCCGTGATATTTTCATTAATTAAGTTCATTACTGCGAGCCCGGACTCCTGCGCCAGTCTTAAGCGGGCTGCTGAAACGGCGGGAGCGGTTCCTCCACCGGTTAATGTCATACCCATTGCTTCGGCCAGGCAGCACATCGTGTTCGCTGTTCCCATAAATGAACATGAACCGCATCCAGGCGCTACATTATTTTCCATTTCAGCAAATTCTTCCTTGCTAATCTTCCCAATTCTTAGCATCCCCAGGGCTTCACGAAGCGAAGTGGTGTCAGATGAACGGCCATCAAATTGCACTCCACCTTCCATATTTCCACCCGGCACTATAATAGCTGGAATATCCAACCGTGCTGCAGCCATCAGCATACCAGGAACTATTTTGTCACATGAGCCAAGTAGAACTACACCATCAAGACGGTGTGCCTGTATCATTACCTCTATATCATTAGCAATTAAATCTCTGCTGGGCAAGATATAATGATTGCCTTCATGATTATTGGCAATACCATCACAACCAGCAATAAATCCAAATTCTACAGGTGTGCCTCCTCCTTTTAAAATCCCAGTCTTAACAGCGCCGGCAACATCCCTGAGGTTAATATGTCCCGGGACAAGAGTATTCCATGAATTGGCAATACCTACTAAAGGCCGCTGAAGATCACTGTCTGTGTAACCCATGGATTTAAAAAGTGCACGTTTATTGGCACCACTCTCTGGTCCAATTATATCTTTACTTCTCCAATACAAGTAGATCAGTCCCTTCAGAATATAGCACTTCTATTAAGCTAAACTTAGTAAAAATAGTCATGATCCGTATTCTATGATTAAAATACTTTATTTATCCTTATGTTTATCATAAATATTTGATTGCTTTATTATTTGATGATTCAGCCAGTATCATCACAAACGCCTTCTTGCAGCTTTTCTTTTTCTTTATCTTTCGCCACCTTTTTCATCTTAAAGGAAGAATATAGTAAAAAAACCATGAAAAGAATTAAAAATATACCTATAGGCCTGCTGAGCATTACCAAAATATCAGCATCATAAGTTATAAGAGCTCTTCTTAAATATTGATCAAACAATCCTCCAACTAAAACCCCAAGTACCAGCGGCGCCAAAGCAAAACCTCTTAACCTTAAGACACACCCAATAATCCCAAATGCAAGCGTTAAGTAGATGTCAAACATGGTGTAATTAGCAGCCCAGGCACCAAGTATACAAAATACTACAATTATAGGCATTAACAAATCACGTTTCAACGACAAAACAGATATCAGTTGTTTGGAAAAAAGAAAAGTAACAACCATCATAAAAATTGCCGCAATAAAGAAATAAATCACTGTCACTGATAATATGCCCGGCGTATCTATAATTAGCATAGGGCCTGGTCTAAAACCATATATTAAAAGTGCTGCAAGCATTATAGCAGTAGGACCGCTTCCCGGAATACCTAAAACCATAGTAGGGATTAAAGCACCACCAGAAGTGGCATTATTCGCTACCTCTGCAGCGAGTACTCCTTCATTACTTCCTTTTCCAAATTCTTCAGGAGTACGCGAACTTCGCTGGGCAAAAGTGTAAGATACCCAGGGGGCAACCGACTCACCTGTTCCAGGAATTATTCCCACACCCATTCCAATTAAAGCAGAACGTACAATATCTTTCTTTTTTCTTTTAAATTCATTCCACATGAATATAGCTCTCTCCGGCTTGCCCGGTAAAGAATATGGTATTTTTTCCTTTAAAACTAAAAACACTTCGCTCAGCCCAAAAATACCCAGCAAAACAGGGATAAAATCTATTCCGTAATATAATTCAGGCACATAAGCAAACCGGGGATAAGCAAAGATTGGTTCAAGACCAACCATCGCTATTACCAGCCCCATAATTCCGGCCAGCCAACCTTTAATAGGGTTATCTCCTGCAATCGCCCCCGCAAGTACAATGCCAATTAAACAAACCAGGGCTAGCTCCCAGTCTCCTAACATAAGTGCAAGCGTCGCAGCAATTGGAATCAGCAAAAACATGACTATAGTCGCTATAATTTCACCACTACCGGAAGAAAGTGTTACTAATCCAACAGTTTCTCGTGACTTCCCCTTTTTTGCTAGAGGAAAACCATCTACGCAAGTACAAATAGCACCGGGAGTTCCCGGAATATTAATCATTATTGCAGTTATGCCTCCTGCAAAAATGCCCCCCACATAAACGGAAATAAGTAGAGCCCAACCAATCTCAAAAGGAATCCTGAAGACAAAAGTCAAAAGGAGGGTCATTGCCATTGTGACCGACAATCCTGGCATTATCCCGACTATTAATCCGAATGCTGTGCCTCCGAGTAAAGCAAGAATAACAACAGGGCTCATTAGCAAACCTAACTGTTCCCCGAAGGCTATTAGTTCATTTATGTACAAATCAAAAAAATCCATTACTTTCCTCCTTGAAAAGCAAGTTTATGGTAATGGCATTCTAAATCCTAAATAGAAAACCAGGTATAACAATATCGACACTCCAAGAGCTATAAGTATCATCAACCATATTTTAGTACTTCTAAAGTAAAGAAACATGGCCATCAAATAGCCAAAGGTTAAATAATAAAAGGATGTCCTGCCTATAAGAATAAAGTAGATTGCAGTAATTCCAAATACACTAGCCCACCTTTTAAAATCATCACTCTTAAAAGTATCCGTTAACCATCCTTTTAAATTCAGGTGCCCTTTATTAATAATCATTTGCGCAACTAGAATAATACTTAATACTGACATAGAAACGCCCATTAGAAGAGGTATAAACCCCGGGGCCTCAACAAGATATCTACCTCTATGTAGCATCCCAGAAGATTCGAAAATAATAAATATTGCTAAAAATAAAAACAAAAACCCAACGATAAAATCAGAATTATTACCACGGTTTAATGGTTTCTGTTTTTCTTCCATACTCATAATAAATATAATCCCCCCTTTTCTAAGAATGATTATCCTTGGGATAAATCATAAACATATTAACAATTCAAACCACATTATATAAATAAAAAGCAATCACTAATATAATAAAAGCATAATACCTCCATGATTATAAAGTGGAGGTATTATGCTTTATCTGTTTACTCCTTCATTCCGTCCTGCAACTCTTCTGGCCAGTCCCTTGCTTCTGCCGCTCTATCATGGGGCGGCCACTCCATTTCTTCAACTGTAGGGATACCAAAATCAGCAGGGTCGTATTCAGCTATTTCCATTTCCCACAATGGATGACTTCTTGCTGATTCAAGACCTGCCATAAATTCATCAGAGGGCCGGCCAACTAAGGGATCGACAACTCCTCCTCTATCATCGACAGATATTTCTATATACCGATCTTGTTGAACAGCATACTCAAACGCATCGTATATTTTCATTAGCACGTCATGGTCAACGTCTCTGGGAACGTATACTCCAAAGTGTGCACATACACCAATGTGAGCTTCCAAATCGGGGTACCAGTGACCTATACCAGGAAATTCGACACCTGCAGCTTCAATATCTTGATCATAAAGATTAGCAAGTGGGATGAGTTCCCCGGCTTCTACATAATCTAATACGTCACCCATGGTCACAGAGATAAAATCAATTTCTCCTCTTTCCAGGTATGTATTAGCTTCTCTTCCACCATCGTAAGGAATATGCTCTACCCCTTCAATTCCAGCCGCACCCAGAACAAGGTCAGCAAATATATGACCATTACTACCAGTTCCTGGGCTTCCATATCGATAATCTCCAGGATTTTCTGCGATAGCTTCTAATAAATCATCTAAGTCCTCGTATGGTTGATCGGCTCTAACATATATCGTAGTAGGGAAAAATGTGCCCAAAAAGGCGTAAAAATCGGTCCAGCTATGATCCGAAAACCCTAGTGGAGGCCAGGTTCCATGGACTGAAGCTCCACCCATCCAGGTATAGCCGGAAGGATCTCCCAGTGCCCTTGTTCCTGCAATTGATCCCAATGCTCCATCAGTGTTTGTTACGATTATTGTTTCACCCAAGTATTCTTCCATGTGGTGCACTAAAGCCCTACTAATAACGTCTGAGGCGCCACCTTCTGACCAGCCTACATGAACATTAATTGTTTCAGTTGGAAAGTCAACTTCTGGTTCCTCTGGATCTGGTTCTACTTCTTCTTCCGGATCTACATCAGGATCTACAACTTCCTCTTCCGGTTCACAACCCATGAAGATAAAGCTTAATCCTACAAGAAGTAACACCAATGTAATTGTAGCTAACTTTTTAAACATACTCGCACCTACCTTTCATTAATTTAAAACCACACTATCTCCCCTCATCCAAAAACGAATTGATTATAACCTATCCCTCCTTTCGTATAGATTTTAGTTCTTATTTACTCTTATTAATCAATTAAAATTGCAAATACGTTAATCAATATGAATTTGTTGTAGTTGCGCAAGAAGTGATATCAATTTTTCCTACTACCCATGGTGCTATGCAGGTAAAAGGGCATAGTGAATTAAATAACTTAAGTCCAGAAAAGTAATCGGTTTCTAATTTTCTAAGTTGCTAGCTTGGCTTTTCATTGCTGTTTGACATTCTACTTTTCTAACTGTCATTGTTGTGTCATTTATTAAAGTTTAGTCCGGTTAACTATTGAATTTTTTACCGGACATGCTTGGTTGTGGTAACTGAAGGGTGTATGATTTGTATTTAAATCTTTTTATTAAGCAGGTAAAAAGATATTACCACATCTCATTTATTCAGTCAACCTGCCGAAAAGGCTGTTTATAAGACGAAACATTTTCAACACATCATGGAAGTTACTTCAAATATCTTTATATATTATGGGCCCCATTATCTATAAATTACTAATATTTCCCTGGTCATTAAAAGAAAGAGGCGATGGCACTTTTTCGAGTATTTCAACCATATTGTTGTTTCGGGCTGCAGGAATTAGTGCTTCAGAAATAAAGATCCGATCAAGCTTAAGGGTATTTTTTATCCTTATTAGCTTTATATTATTAGCATTAATATCAAAACATGTTTTTATAGCCGCCATAATAGCTTGCTTATCATTATTCATAACCATAGGTACTTTTACAGAGAGTGTTATCCGTGAGGTCAAACAATTTGGATAAGTTTTATAAAAATCCATCTTATCAAAAGCTCTTTTCGAGCAAACATCTGCAAGTCCGATACCATTCGCATTTCCATGGGTTTTATCAGTCAAATTTAAAACAACAATTCGTTTCACCCAGTCCTCATTTTTAAGAGCGTCGGTAGTGTAGCGCCCAGTAATATTGGGATCCATTCCAGTTCCACTAATGTCTTTTCCAATCTCATCAATGACCAGCACATCATAATCTCTAGAAAATATATTCGGCATGTATGCCCGGGCTTGTTTAAGTAAGCCCGGTTCTTTTTCCATAATTTCCTCACCGGGCACTATGACAATTTCGCACGTGTCATCATACGCATTTTCCAATACTCCTACCCCGAATACTATATTAGTTTTATTTATTATATATTTTGCTATACTTTCAATTCTGGAAGACATCATTTCGGGACCGGTTGAATGGCATAGTTCTGCACCAGCCTGGTTTCCCAATCCTATGGTTATCATTTTGGCCAATCCACTTTCGTAGGGTCCCCTAAATGTTGTATGCGGTTTTATCCGGTTAATAACTACTATAGAATCAGCCTCAGTTAAAGCAATTTTATCAACAAAAACCGGAATATTTTTATCTGTAGTGCCAATTTTTTTTACTTCCATAGAAGATTTGACGGGACCCCCCAATTCTTCTTCTGCTAAACCAAGACTTTTTAGGACTTCTTCCTGTCCTTCAGCAGTAGCACCACCATGGCTACCCATTGCTGGAATAATAAAAGGTTCAGCTTCTGCATTCTTTAAATGTTTTATTATTTCTTTAGTTATAAGACTAATATTTGCTATCCCCCGGCTTCCTGCTGTAACCGCAATTTTAGAGCCCTTTTTAATTTTGCCAAGGACCCCGCTTTCGTATATAGTTTTTTCAACATGCCGGGGAATATCATCCAAGATTGGTCGTGGAAAATTTTGCTTAACTTCAATCATCTTGGGTATTTCATAATTTCTAATCAATTCATCATATACATCCATCACGGCAGCTCCCCAATAAACTGAAAATATTTCAAAACTATATAATTAAGTTTAACATCCAGTGTAAATGCTCTTAACTAAAGTGAGATCAATCTTTTTTTCCATCAACTCCGTCAATGATTATTGGTGTGTCTTCCAACTCTTTAAGCTTCTCTTTTTCTTTTTCCTTTGCCACTTTTTTCATTTTAAATGAAGAATATAATAAAAATACCATGAAAGCAATGAGGAAAAGCCCGATTGGCCTACTCAGCATAACCAGCAAATTTGCATCATAAGTTAAAAGCGCTCTTCTTAAATACTGATCAAATAATCCCCCAACAAGCACTCCAAGAACCAGGGGTGCTAGCGCAAATCCCCTCAATCTCAACACACACCCAATAACACCAAACGCAAGTGTCAGGTAAATGTCAAACATGGTATAGTTAGCTGCCCAGGCACCAAGTATACAAAAGACAACAACAATTGGCATAAGTAAATCACGTTTTAGTGATAAAACAGAAATAAGTTGTTTGGAAAACAGGAAAGTAACGCCCATCATAAAAACAGCAGAGACAAGAAACATCAACACTGTCAAGATTAAGATCCCAGGGGTATCTATAATCAACATTGGACCTGGCCTGAACCCGTAAATTAAAAGCGCAGCAAGCATGATTGCAGTGGGTCCACTTCCCGGTATACCTAAAACCATAGTAGGGATTAAAGCACCGCCAGATGTAGCGTTATTGGAGACCTCCGCTGCAAGCACCCCTTCACTGCTCCCTGTCCCAAACTCTTCAGGGGTTTTTGAACTCCGTTGGGCAAAAGTATAAGCCACCCAGGGGGCAACTGATTCACCTGTTCCTGGAATTAATCCAACTCCCATACCAATAAAAGTAGCACGCACAATATCTTTCTTCTTTCTTAAAAATTCCTTCCACATGAATACCGCTCTTTGTGGCTTGCCGGGCAAAGAATAAGGCACCTTTTCTTTCAAAACTAAAAACACTTCACTTAATCCAAATATGCCAAGTAAAACGGGGATAAAACTTATCCCAAAATACAGTTCAGGTGAATATGCAAACCTGGGATAAGCATAAATTGGTTCAAGACCAACCATCGCAATTACCAGCCCCATGATTCCAGCCAGCCATCCCTTTACGGGATTATCCCCGGCAATAGCTCCAGCAAGAACAATTCCAATCAAACAAACCAAAGCTAGTTCCCAGTCTCCTAATAAAAGTGCAAGCGTTGCCGCTATTGGAATTAAAATGAACATAACTATAGCAGCGATAATTTCACCAGCACCGGAGGAAAGAGTTACTAAACCCACAGTTTCCCTTGACTTTCCCTTTTTGGCTAGAGGAAACCCATCTACACAGGTACATATAGCACCCGGGGTCCCGGGAATGTTTATCATTATTGCAGTTATTCCTCCTGCAAAAATTCCTCCCACATACACAGATATAAGCAGGGCCCAACCAATTTCAAACGGGATTCTAAAAACAAAGGTTAAAAGAAGAGTCATGGCCATAGTGACAGACAAACCAGGTAATACGCCAACAATTAATCCAAAAGCAGTCCCCCCGAGCAGGGCTAAGATTACTGCAGGGCTAAACAGCAAGTTTATTTGGTCTCCAAAAGTTGCTAGTTCGTCAGCATAAATTTCTAAAAAGCCCATCTCCTGCCTCCTCAAAATATTATTT
>PUKQ01000108.1 GCA_003550565.1 Syntrophomonadaceae bacterium | reverse complement strand
GTCCTTTTTCCAGCGCCTTTAAAAAATAAAGCCATTTTCGGGTATTTCGCGAACTGGCTATCCCTTCACAAGCCACATAGTCACCTTTGCCCACTAAAACATGCGGGCTATATTTTCCTATTTGCTCATTAACATCTTCAAACCAGTACGAAAACTCCCGGGAATCTCCGGTAAATGCCAGTTTAATATTATGATCCGGGTCCCGGGGCATTGTGCGGAACGAACGAATTTCCGGGTCTTCGTCCAATTTAAATTCATAAGTAGTAGCTTCGTTCAAGTCCCTTATAGTATTCCAATGAATTAAATTATCCTCTGCTGCAGGCATTTCATGCACTGCATCTGCTTCCTGAGAGTTCCATTCTTCTTCACCTTTTTCCCTGTATTGTAAAAGCCCGGTGGGATTACTTTTGGATACCCATTGCACGGTCATTGTGGAAGTAGGATCATCTACCCAGGTTAAATATACTATGGCTTCATCTTCCTGCAATGAGTGAAAACTACTGGGCGCGCCGGTTACCCAACTATACATGAAGCGAAAGCGTTCTTCATAAGGCCACCCATAATTGATTATCCCCAGGGTATAAAAATATAATCCTACCATAGATAGCAAAAATAAAATCACAATCGCAACAATAACTCTTTTCGGGGTTATAATAGGTGTTTTTTCTTGCATTTTGATTTACTCCCTTCGTTAGATATTAATTTACTTAATAATAAAGTTATATCGTTTATAAACACAATAAAAAAAACACTTGCACTGCTTAAAATTATCATAATTTATAAATTAATTCACGTCAAAGGAAAAATTACTTGCACCTTATAATGGTTAGTTCATCCAGTGAAGGTTGACAAGCGATTAATGTTATTTCAAGCTACTAATTTTTTCAACAGCATTATTCCACTTGTAGGCCATATTTATGCCGGCATAGAGACTAAGAAGCTCCAGGAATGGTCAAATACTAAATAGCATAGTAGTTTATTATTATAAAAGTGAAATTTTCTCGCTTTATTATTGACGAAGTTTCTGGAGCTCCTCCAGCAAATCTTTAATGCTGCCAAAAATAAAATCCGGGTGAACATCTCCTTCTACGGCGTCTTTTCGGGTAGATTCCCCGGTTAAGACAAGAATAGAAGTTATGCTGCTCTCCAATCCTAGAGCAATATCTGTGTAAAGGCGATCTCCTACCATGGCCAAATTATTTTTTTCCACTTTATTTCTATGCATAAGCAGTTCCACTACCAGGGGATTAGGTTTGCCCACAACTTCTTGCGGAGCCACTCCCGTGCTTGCTTTTATAAATTCAATAATAGCTCCACAATCGGGCATATAAATGCCGTTTTCCAGCGGACAATTAAAATCAGGATGAGAAGCCAGATAAGGCACACCATCTCTTACATACCGACAGGCAGCAAAAAGCTTCTCATAGTTAAGGCTGGTATCAAAACCCACCACCACATAATCTAAATCAACAGAAGCATCAAACTCATAAATTAAGTCAAAACCTGATTTAATCAATTCCTGCTCAAAATATCTGGTGCCCACAGGGAACAGGCATGCGCCGGGTTTTATTTTATTCAGGTAATGTATTAACACATCCGTGGAAGTAATAAGGTTTTTCCGTTCTACGGGTAAACCCAAATTTGCCAATTTCCGCATATAAGCGGCAGCACTCTTAGAAGAATTGTTAGTTAGAAAACAAAATTCTTTTCCCTGGTTTTTTAAAAACTGTAAGAATTCTGCCGCTCCATCAATGAGTTGATTTCCCAGATAAACTGTTCCGTCCATATCCAAAAGAAAACATTGAATTTTTTCCAATTTATGATTTGACATATCCGTTTCCTTTCTAAGCATTAACTCAAATTACTTCCAGCCTTTTTTCGCAAAAAATCATGCAAAATATCCGGATGATCAGTAATTAAACCATCTACTCCCAACTCAAGCATTTTTTCCATATCATCTTCTGTGTTAACCGTCCAGGGAAGAACCTTTGCGCCCCCGCTCCGAGCCAGATTCAAATAATTGTGATTAACTTTCTTATGGTAGGGAAGCAGCAAGCCCGGGGAAACCATGGTATAAAAGCTTGCTTTTTTTAACAAAAAAGGCACTACAGGCACATGCAACAATCCCAGGGGAATATTTATGTCTATTCCCTTGAGCCGGTTTAAAATTAAGGGATTAAAAGAAGTTACTACTACCCGATCATAAAGACCATAACTATTAATCACTGCAGCCACTGCTTTTTCAATTCCTCTGATGCCAAAAAAATTAGTTTTTATTTCTATCATTATAAATGTCTCTTCATGCAAAGACTCAATTACTTCCTCCAGAGTAGGAATGCGCGCTCCCTCAAATTCTGAGGAAAAATGTGAGCCGGCATCAAGTGATTTTAACTCCTTCAGGTTTTTTTTAGCCAGAAGCCCTTTCCCATCAGTAGTCTCGTTCAAAAAGTAATTATGAAACACCATGGGAAAACCATCTTTGCTCAAAGCTACATCAAGTTCAATGCCATCCGCCCCTGATTCCCGAGCTTTTACAAACGAAGGAATGGTATTTTCCGGGGCTTGTGAAGGCGCACCCCGGTGTCCGATATTCAGAAATTTTCCGGAAAAATGATTGTTTGCCACTTTATGCACCACCTTGTTTTTTAGCTTGTGCCACTTACAGTCCCCGTCTCCATTCTTCTCGAAGAGCTGCCGGGTTTTTCTCCTCAATTATTTTCTCGATTTTCGCCATCAGTGCATCTTTATCCCTGGAGAGAACCGCTTTTAATGGCAAATAATTTGACGCGTGATTGGCCCTGAATACACAGGAAGTTAAATTTAAATCCTTTACCATGAGCAATATTTCGGCAAGCACTTCCCATGGTTCCAGCATGGTTAGCTCACCGGCAGATATCCTGCGGTAAATGGGAAATCCCGGATAAACCATTAAAGTAAGCAACCCCAGGTACTCCGGGTCCATTTCGTTTAGGAGCCATGCCGTTTTGCGCGCGTGTTCCTCCATTCCTTCACGACCGGCCAAACCATTAATAGCTGTTATAGAAAGGGGTATTTCAGCTTGTTTGGTTTTCCGGGCGCCATTAATCATCTCTTCCGGGGTGGAACCCTTTTTGACATCCCGCAAAACCTGGTGGCTGCCACTTTCTACCCCCAGGTAAATCATGCCCAATTTTAACTCGCGCATTCTAATCAGTTCGTTTACTTCTTTGTCCAATAAATCTTGAGGATTACTGTAGACGCTTACCCTTTCCAGGTAGGGGAAATACTCGTTCAGAAGTTCCAAAATTTCTATGAGCCTTTCAGACGGCATATGCAGCGAATTTCCGTCAGCCAAAAATATTCTCCGCGTTCCGGGAGCCACACCTGAAGCATATTTTATGTCTGCGGTTAATTCTTCCAATGACCTTTCCCGATAAGTTTTATTCTTATACATGGCACAAAAAGTGCAGCGGTTATGTGAACACCCTACCGTAGCTTGCAAAATGAGACTTCTTGCCTCACTGGGAGGTCTGTAAATATCTCCTTCGTAACGCAAAGACGCTTCCTCCTTTCCCCTCGGCTATTTTTGCCCGCATTATTTCTAATCATCTTCCTCTTAACTTTCCTGCATATCTTTACATACATGATAGGATAACAGGATAAAACCACAATGGAAATAAAATTTTTATATTTTTTATTTATTTAATAGAGTGAATAGCTATGCGATAATCAGTAAAGAGTGATTCTTCCACCGAAACATCTATGTAATCCAGATAATGTTCCTTTTGCAAATTATGCGCCAATTCTTCGGCAAACTCAAAAGATACTATGCGGGAAGAATGAGACAAAAGGACTTCACAGTTTCCGTTTAAAAAGTTAGTCAGCACCTTTTCCAGGTAAGGCAAAAGGCGTGGCTCATAGACAATGTCCGACCCCAAAACCAGGTCGTACTTCAAGTCCGGGGGAAAATCCCTCCAATCAGCCAAAAGGATATCATACTTTTGTAATCCATTGCTACGGGCATTTTGGTCGCAATAATAGAGGGCCTGAGCGTTGAAATCGGAAAAAGTAATATGAGCGCCTTTTTGCCCCGCTAAAACGCCGGGTAAGCCTAATCCCGCTCCCAATTCAATGGCGGTAATATGTGTTAAATCCCTTTGCGCATGAATATAGCGAGCCAAACCTATAGAAGCAGGCCAAATCTCTGCCCAGCAGGGGACTTTATCCGGATCGGTGGGATCGGTAATTAATTCTTCCATGTTTTTTACCTTGTGTACTACAATATTTTGACCGTCAAAATCAAAGTATATTTGCTCCGATTTAATCAACATTTTTCTCCTTTATATATTACTCTTATTTTTTCCACACTTCAAAAAAGTTCTTTAAGATGAAAGATTATGTTCGTTCCTTTCAATAAGTTCTGCCTGCATATCCGAGTTTAATTCCACAAAATATGCATTATACCCTGAAATACGCACCAACAACCAGCTGTAGTCTTCCGGGTTATCTACAGCTTTGCGTAGTGTCTCCGTAGTCACCATGTTAAACTGCATTTGCATGCCACCCATATCAAAATAGGTGCCGGCATAAGCAGCCACCCTGTCCACAAATTTATGGTGACTATCTCCGCTTCCGGGAGCAATCTTAACATTAAAAGCTATGTTATTGGGCATTTTAACAGGATTTAATCCTGCTATGGAATGAACGCCCGCCAATAAATCCTCTTCGGCACCCGGTGAAGGAGTTATTCCCGGGGTGAATGACTTACCTTTCTCCCTGCCGCTGGGAAGAGCGCCGGAAAGAGTTCCAAAGGCTACGTGGTTTGACATACTCCAAAATCCACTGGTATAGGGCCCTCCTCGATAATTTTGATGCCGCTGATATTCATCATAGATAAAATCAATTAGTTCTTGAGCTAATTCCTGCGTTTCCATGTCGTAGCTACCAAATTTGGGAATCTTATGCAAGATATACTGATGCAAGGATTCACTTCCTACAAAATTATTATGTAAAGCCTCAAGTAGGGTGCCCCAATCTACTGACTTTTCAGCATAAACAAGCTTCTTAATGGCAATAAGGCTATCAATTACATCAGTTATGGATACCAGAGCTGCCCCGGATGTATTGTAAAGGGCTCCACCGTCAATAACATCTTTTCCCTTTTCCAGCGGTCCCTGGAAAAAAGATGAAAGAAGGGGAGTAGGGTGAAGGTATTGGTGCGAAATGCCCAGCATATTATTATAACTAATGGCATTTTCTATTAAGAAGCTCAATTGCTTTAGATAAGCTTCCTTAAAATCTGCAAACGTAGGGAAGCTGCTGTTTTCCCGCGGATCTCCTGTAGCCGGCCCAAGCTGCTGTCCAGTGAGTGGATGCACTCCGTTGTTCAAAGCCATCTCCAACGGTGCCACCGTGTTTAAAAGCATACAATTAGTATGCCCCATATGGCGCCCACAACTGGTCGGCTCTACACATCCGGTAGCACCCCATTCCCGGGCATCTTCCGGCGTAAAGCCCTGGTTTTCTACAGCAGACAAGACCGAGGCATCATTATGCAGAGAAGGGGTAGCGGTAGTAATTGTATTGACTTCAACCAGGCGCCGCAAATACTCACGGGAATTAACAGAAGGATGGAAACGCGCGTTCATGTTGGGTTCTCTCAAGCTTAGCATCTCCGTGGCTTTTAAAAATATATAGGTCATATCACATACAGCGCTTTCCCCGTTTCTCTCTACCCCTCCCAAGGTTAGGGCCTGATCAGATGAACTGCCCCCAAAAAGTCGATTGGCAATATCTGGAACCAGGGGTAAATGGTCGGAACACTTTAAATAAAAACAACCGATTAATTCAACAGCTTTTTCGATAATTTCTTTCTCTTCAGTTTTTGTTTGTGCCTGCTGCATTTCCTGCATTAAGTAAGGCTGCAGCCAACGATCCAATAATCCCAGGGAAAGGCCGGCATTCATGTTTTCCATGTGTAGGGCTATCCAGCAGATCCAAATACTATTAACAGCCTCTTGCAAGTTTCTGGCAGGGTGTGCAGGAACCTGCCGGCAAACAAGGGCCATGTTTTCCAATTCCCGGTGGCGAGTTTCTGTAAGAGTCCCTTTTTTATGTCCCTCCTCAATCTTTTGCTCTGCTTCCAAAGCCAGGTTATCAGCATAGTTTAAAACCCCTTGCTGTGCTATTTGCATGGCCCGGTAAAAATCCCTTTTTGCCGCGGAATCACTTTCTTGCTCTTTCTGCGCAGCTTCCCGCATAATATCCAGCAAACCCTTTTGAAGTATGGCAGGGAAATCCGGTATGGTATGTGACACTGCATAAGGCTTCCACGAAAAATAAAGCACCCATTTTTCATCGAATTGCTGACAAAGGGGATTTCCATTTTTATGACGCGTGTATTCCATTATATTTTTATCCATCCAGAACGGGAAAACCGTATTATTCAAAATCTCAATATCTTCAGAGCATATGAGATAAGGGTTTAACCGGCGTTCATCAATAGTGAGGAGTTCGGGCCACATTGTGGCTCCGCCAAATTCAGGAAACAACAAAACGCCCACATTTTTAGTAGTAGTTGTACCGGCTAAAAGATCATCTTCCCGGATAATAGCTTTGCGATTGGTAAGGATATAATTTAAAGCCTCTGCCTGCCTCAAAGCGGGGTTTCTATCTTTACCACGGCGATCTCTAAAAAACCCTTCTTCCAAAAAGTATTCTGTGATTAGGCTTGCCCTTTCCGTACAAATTTCTGCCGGAGTTTGATAAAGTGCCTCTCGGGCCTGGTACAGACGGGGGAAATCACTTAAGCTGTAATCGCTCAGAAAAGGTTCTTCCAAAATTTTAACCCCATCATGGGGAGTTGATTGCAGCTCCCCTTGGGAAAAAGGCTTATTAGAAATAATTTGTTCCAAAGGGGTTACCTTCGGTTCAAACTGATGGTTAGCCCGTCGCAGCTTCCTCTTCTTTTTCTTTCCCATGGTTAGTTCTTTGGAAACATGTCCAAACCAGGCCAAATAAATCAAATTTCCTTCTACTTCCAGATTTTGTTCCAACATCATGAGCAAGGGGTCAGCCGGAGCATTCACAGAAAAAAGAGCCCTCATATAATAAGGGCTCTTAAAAATAAAAGTAAGATCGGGGTTTTGGTCAATATTTTTTTTGACCCGCATTTTCCCGTTTTCAAATACGGCAGCAATTTTAACCGCATGATCCCTGGTCCTAAATAAAAAAATCGCATTAAGAAAACGTTTTCTGCCAAATTCTTCGGGAATTACCAGGTTTTCCTTAAAAGAAGGGTTAAAGCGAAATGATAAGGACATGAAGCGTAAAATTGCGCTTACAAATTTCCGGGTAATATAATTTTCCCTCCAAAAGCTTAATTGCGTCTTTTCTTTTTCCATGCCCACACCTTAAAGTAGTCTATTTTTTTATTAATCTTCTTCTTTCTCTACCGGAAATTCATCAATTAACCCTACTACTTTTCTTAAAACACTTATGGCATCTCCAACCTTCACTTCATTATTTGCGCTGCCGGTAACATTGGCTGCCTGCTTTTGCACCCGATCAAATTCTGCTAAACCTACTATATACTGTAATATCTTTACCGCATCTTTTGCTTTTGGCTCCAAATCTTCTTGAGGGCCTCTTGAGGTCACAATGCCATAACCGAAGAAGATATCGACAACACCTTCATCTTTTACATCTCCACCTTCTGCCAACACAGCAACATTGGCAGTTCCCGGCGATAACGCCCGAAATACACCCCAACTGGTATCCTCCCTGTAGAGTAACTCAATCTCGCCTATATCACTACCTGTATCAGAAGCTACCAGGTAACTGCCTCCACCTGTGGGTTTCACTTCTCCACTTTCCCCACTTGTCCAGTTCAAACCGTAATCGGTGGCATCATCAGGTTCTATCTGAGGCACCATGGTCGCCGCCATTTGCGGACTGCCTAACTGATATAATTTCCGATTCAAGGAAACTTTTTCTACAGGTACTTTTTCTTCGGCAGTAGTAAACTCGAAATTGTAATCTTCCTCAATTTTGCTGCCGTATTTTTTGCATTCCACAGCCCCTCGAGGAATATATACTTCATAATCGGTATTATAGGCAAATCTCATATCATCTTCAGCTATCTTTAGCATTAAATTTCTTCCCTTCTCTATCTTCCTTTCTATGGCAATTTCCTCATCTTCCACTTTATCAATTAGGGTGATATCTTCAAATTTCTCACTCTCCCGGATGGGGACATTAAAGTAAGCTCTGATGACTTTATTAACTTTTACTGAATCTTCTCCCCCGGTTGGATCGGTAGTTTTCACTTCCAGGTCGCTATCTAATTCATCAGTTACCTTTACTTCACATTCTGCCGTGTATTCTTCACCACCAACAGTATCAATAACAGTTGCTCTTATTAGAGTTTCTCCGTCTTCCAGGGCATTAACTTTACCCAGGGAACCGTAATTTTTTACTTCAGCCACATTTTCATCAGTTGATTCCCATTTAATATCCTGATTAGGAGCATTACCAGGGAAGATTTCAGCTTGCAGAAATCTTTCTTCCCCCACCATCAATTCAAGTTCTTCTTTGTTCAGATCAATTGAGTCAACCGTTATCTTTTCAAAATTGGCTACCAACTCTCGGTCTTCAACTACTTCAAAAGCATATTCGTTTGCTTCGCTGACTACTCCGTCATCTTCCGTCCAATTGATAAAAGCATAAGCAACTTCAGAAGTTGCCTTTACTTCTGCTTGCTCCCCGGAGGTATACATACCCGCACCCTCTACTCGACCGCCCTCCTCAGGTGCAGCAGTCAACTTTACTTCATATTCTTTTTTGAAATTGGCCACCAGTTCACGGTCTTCTTCTATTTCAAAAACATATTCTTTTTTTTCGCTAACTACTTCATCATCTTCCGTCCAGTGGGCAAAAGTATAACCATTTTCAGAAATTGCCTTTACCGTTACTTCTTCCCCCGGTTCATAAAAGCCCTCACCTTCTACAGAACCACCTTCCTCAGGCACAGCAGACAATTTTACTTCAAACTCATCTCGAAAATTAGCTACCAGAACAAGGTCTTCTTCTACGTCAAAGGTGTATTCTTTTTCCTTACTTATTGGATTCCCTTCACCATCGGTCCATTCCACAAAACGGTAAGGATCATACGGCTCCGCTTTTACTGTTACCTCATCAAAAACATACAGTTCATAATATTCGTATATATCAAGATATGTTTCTTCTCCATCCTTCTCTACCTCTTTTTTTATACCTCCGCCTCCTGTAGAAGACAAATTCAGCTTATGAACCTCGTGCTCTTCATTTAACAAATCCACCGCATCATAAGCATTTACTATTCCATAGCCATAGCCGTAATTGGGATAATGTCCATAATCTGAATCTATTTGAGGAGAAGCGGTGGCGTAAAGGGCTTTTTCCAACTCATCCACTGACAATCCCGGATCATAAGACAACATTAAAGCTGCAGCACCGGCAATATGGGGAGTAGCCATGGAGGTGCCGTT
>PUKQ01000168.1 GCA_003550565.1 Syntrophomonadaceae bacterium | reverse complement strand
CCCCAGAAGAGGAGGAGCCATCCTTTGTGCCGGTGTTAGGCCCGGCCGTGGCAGTGTTAGGCCCAGCCGCGGCAGCGCTCTGATTGTTCAGCATTCGGCGAACGACTTCTCGCCCATCCTTAACGGTAAGGGGCGCATCGGGGGCACCGACGGCAGCAAAAACCCGGGAAACAGGTGGCAGGAAAGAAGCATAACCGTTGGAGTGGCTCACCATTTCCCGCGGGGTATTTTTACCCACTACCCGGCCTTTATCCATTACCACCACCCGGTCAGCCAGGTGAAAACAGCGATCTACTCTCTGCTCCACAATGATGATGGTCAATCCCCATTCCTGGTTAAGACGTTGGATGTAGTTTAAAAACTCCTGCGCCGCCACCGGATCCAGCTGTGAGGTGGGCTCGTCCAGCAAAAGCACCCGGGGCTGCATGGCCAGCACCGCAGCCAATATGGTTTTTTGCTTCATCCCCCCGGAGAGGCGAACTGTGGACTCCTTCTTCAGGGGCCCCAGTTCAAACATGGCTAAAACTTCCGCTACCCGGCGGCGCATTTCTTCCCGGGGGACGCCAAGGTTTTCAAGGCCAAAAGCCACTTCTTGCTCCACTGTAGTCATCACTGCCTGTTCCTCCGGATCCTGGAAGATGATGCCGATGCTGCGGGCCAGCCGGCGCTTATTCCAGTTCCTCAAAGAAGTGCCCTCAAACCGGACCTCCCCGCCGATGTGTCCGCCGTAATAATCGGGGAGCAATCCGCCCATGGCCCTGAGCAAAGAACTTTTTCCACAGCCGGAAGGACCGGTGAGGAAAATAAATTCTCCCTCAAACACCTGAAGGTTAATACCTTCCAAAGCCGGTTCCTGCTTGTCCGGATAGTAATAACTTAAATTTTCCACCTCAAGTAATCCCACTTCTGCCACCCCCAGGAGAGTAATGCCGGCAAAATTAACAATCCGGCCAACATTAAAAACGTTATCGTCTGAGCTAAATTCAGGCTCTGCATCTCCAGGGATGGGAAAAATTGCATTCCTCCCCATCCCATTATAAATACGTAGAATAGAACCGCCAGCGCCGCCATCATTACGCCCGCAAGCAAAAAGTCTTTGGGTTCCGGTGCTTCCCGCCGGTAACCGGTGCGCGGGCCGCTGCCATAAGCCCTGGCCTGGATGCTTTCCCCCATGTTAAAGCTATCCTCTAAAGCAGATAACACCAGCACCTTCACCAGGGGCAGACGGTTTCTTATTTTGGCGAAAAAACCACCACTGTTTAGGGGCACGCCGCGGATCTGTTGAGTTTCGAAAGTGCGCCGCAACCGCCAGGACAAAACCGGGATGGTGCGGGCAGACATAGCTACCATAATGGCCGAGCGGGGGAAAAGCCGGGAGAAAAAGGCCAGCACCCGGTCCTGATCCATGGTGCGGTTGAAGAGAATGAATGCGGAGTAAACCACCAGCAGGCGCACGCCCATGACCAGTGAAAATATGACGTTTTCCCAGGTGACTGTAATCCTTTCCAAGCCCGCCACCATGGGGCCGGAAAGCAGAACGGTTTCCCCGCCCGGATTCACCAAAGTGTTCACCACCACAAGCACCAAGACCATACCCAGGAATAGTTTGACGCTGCTCAGCCAGGCGGTAAGACTGCCTGCGCTGGCCAGGGCGGCGAGCACGGAGGCCAGGAGGATAAAAAGCAAAACAGGATGGCTGGCCAGCACTGCGGCCGCCACTACCAGCAGGAGATAGGCGAAAAACACTCCCGGGTGAAGGGAGCTCCAAAAACTCCCGCCGGGCATGGTTTGGTTAATTGACATATTCATGAGTCCGTTCATATTTTATTCCCTTCCGGCCTGATCAAAGGCTTCAGCTTGATCAACGGGCACCCTCAAGAATTCTTCTCCGTCCCAAACTGCTCCCGCTTTGGCATCAAGGGCGCGGGGAGAAGAAATTACCGCATCCGCAAGGCGTCCCAATTGCTCTTCATCCCGGGCCGCAAGCAGCCACAGGGGAGAGGAATCTCCCATTCCACTACCGGTGGCCAAGACCGCTCCCTCAAATGGGGGCGTTTCCGGCAATTTTGCGCCGGTGCCATCCAGGGGGATAACCCCCTGGTCTTGAATTTCCACAAACAATCCGGTTTGGGCCCGGTTTTCCTGCAGATCCTCCCATATTTCACTGCCGGCAATCTCCTCCCAGGTGGCTACTACCATGGTTATGCGGGAGCGTTCCCGCACATTTTCCTCATTATATGGCAAGAGTTCCGGATCCGGATCTGCCGCCCCCTCTTCCTTCAAAAAATCCGCCATCTTCTCCGCAGAGGGCAGTGCCCCATCGCCGTGCATGATGGTGGTGCCGGGGTTTTCCTGCCGGTAACCGTTTACAAAGGGCTGGGGGAAAGCGCCGGTTACAGCCGGAACATACAGCACCTCGTCCCAGGAATGGTAATCCCACCAGATCACGTCCCCCTCTTCCAAGTAAATGGAATCAACGGCGGCCTCGGTAAGGATTCCATTCACGTAATGAAACCAGTCTTTCTTTTCGCTACCGGCGCCAATTCCTGAATAAGCTGATTTTACTCCCTCTATGGAGTTAACGAATCCGCCGCCGTGAGCAAATTCTACCTCCAAATGGCTGTTTAGCAGGGAACTCACCGCTTCACCGGGTGCCGCTTCCACTTTTTCATCAAATATAACCTCCCGGCCAAAGTTCTCGGTAACCTTTAGGCGGACTTCGCCGCCGGCGGTGGCGGGATCACTGCCAGTCCCTCCTCCCACCTGGCATCCCCATACAGCTATCAGGAGAAGCCCCGCCAAACAAGTTACCAGAAACATCTTAAAGAAAGAAGTTAAGGTTATCTTTTTCGGCAAGATCTCTACCATTTATTCTTCAAGTTCCCCTTTCTTACCCTATCTTCGGTCTTCGGTCTTTGAGCTTCGGTCTTTGAGCTTCGATCTTCGAGCTTCGATCTTCGGCGGATAATATGCTCGGATAAATATGCGCCGGTTTTCAAGAACAGGCATCTTTGATTATCCGGGGCCGTTTACAGCCAAGACTTCTTCTCCGGTTCCTTAATCCCGGGACATACGGGAAAATACTGTTTCTCCGGCTGCCAGATCCCCCAAAGTAACCAGTGCCTGGGATGTGGCCATGGGATTAGAATTAAGGGGTTCAAGCAGGTAAGAGAAAGACCCGTCTTCCAGCTGAAAGCGCAGCAAGGATTCCACCATATTAGTGCTGCTCTTATCCCCGGCAGCAGCCACCTTTTGCCGAGGCAAGCCCATAAAGCCTTCTTGGCCTTCCTTCTGCCATTTCGGATCCAGGGGATCTTCATCCACTGCCAGCAAACCTGATATGACCACGGCGACACTGTTAGCGTTTTCCTCACCGAAGGAGGCAAAGCCTCCCGTTTGGAGTTGTTTCTCCTGCAAGAAAGACAGGGCCTTATCTATACTCCGGCTCACCTCCGGCATTCCCGGCATCTCTGCATAGGGGGCAAGGGCCTGCAAAACCATAGCCGTAACATCCGGATCACCTGAATCGCCCCTCAGCGCAAACCCTCCATCTTCCTTCTGCTCCTGCAAAAGATAATCTACCGCTTTCGCAGCTTTGCCTATAGCGGTATTTGTGGCTGTGTTTTCGTCGCTCTCGGCGTCTTCAGCGCTTTCGGCGGCAAAACCTTCCGCAGAAACAGCCTCCAAGGCTATCAAAGCCCAAATAGAGTTATTAACAGTTCCGCCAAAACCGCCGTCTTCTTCCTGCATCCGGCGTAATTCTTGCACCGGATCTTTTTCCGGGAAAACAACAGAGAGATCCTTTTCCAAAGCTAATGCTCCCAGAATGGCCCCGGCATAATCAGTGGGAGAAGAAGAATCCAGAAGCTTTTTAAATAAGTCTGCAGTTTCACTGCCCCGGGAAAATTCTACCTCCCAATCCACATCATTTAAATCTACTTCCGCGCCGCGCAAAGCCACCAGATCCCACCAACTTTGCGGCGAGGATCGATGCTCCCGGTAATAATCTACCGTAGCCTCCAGGGCTTTTTCCGCCCTCTCTGCACGGATTTCATTTTCACCAACGGCATCTTCTCCGGCATCACAGCCTCCTAATATGAACCCGGCGACTGCCACCAGAGCCAGCAACAACCCTATGGCAAAAACCTTTACCGGTAGGCAATAACCCCTGACTGTAACCCCGGTTTTAATTCCCATTAGCTTTTATAACACCTTCCCTAATTGACAGCATTTTCTCGATATATCTCCATGTTAAGGCCCGACAACTTTTCCCCTTTTTTCTGTGGGTGAATTGTTTTTTTGTGTCAATGTCAAGGCCTGACACCTTTTTTGTTATCTGATGTCGATTTGGATGGTGTCGCCGGTGCGGACGATGACCGGGTAGTTGTCGTCTCTGTCTTTTCTTACTTCCAGTTCGTAGGTGCCGGCGGTATCCACGGCGTTTATTTCTGCTTTTCCGTTTTCATCGGTGGTGTATTCTTCGCCTTCAAACACCACGGTGGCGCCCTCAATTTCCTCGGTCACCATTTCTTCTGTGGCGAAATCCATATAGGTGGAGGTTACCGTTACGGTAAAATCTTCACCCGCTTCAACAACGGAAGGATCGGTTTCCACTTCCGGGATAAGGGTTGCCGGGGGGAAGTCGCCGTAAAAGAAAACCAGTTCATCATTTTCTTCTACCAGGTATTCCCCGGCGCCCACCGGCGCCATCTCATTGTTTACCATAAAAAGCCATCCATCGGTTTCACCAAAAGTACCCTCATCCTCACCATCAACGGATGTGAGCATAGGGCTGCCTTCAAAGTCTTCAGTTTCATACTCTATGCCTTCTTCATCCAGGGTGGAAGTAAGGACCTCCAGGGCAAATGCTTCATCCGCCGGCACGGTTACCTCGCCTCCGAAAATGTTTTCGTTAATCCCTTCCACCCGCAGGTGGGCACTAAAATCTACTTCATCAAGCCCATCCGGGTCATCAGGCTCCACTTCATCCATGGGTTCTTCCTCGATGACATCATTTTCCGGTTCCGTCGTCTCCTCCGGCCCCAGCACATCGGTAAATAATACTACCAGAAGCGCTGCCACCACAACTACTAATACCACCGCAATACCAATTTTTGCTTTCTTGCTCATACTTTTACTTTCACCCTTTCTATATATTTTAGTAATCCCAAAAAGGTGTCAAAAAGGTGTCAGGCCTTGACATTGACACAAATTGCAAATTAAGATGTCGTTTTCTAAGATAAATAGGAATTAGGTATAAGGCAATCACCCCCGAAATTGTTTATTTGTGTCAATGTCAAGGCCTGACACCTTAATAAAAGGCCTGACACCTTAATAATTGGCTTCCACCCGGGTATTTAAAAACCCCTCCCGCCCCGTTGCTAGGGTGGGAGGGGTTATCACTCAACGTTTTCCCTCAAGCAAAATGCTCACCCATCTACCGTAGGCGCAAATTCATCGCCGAACAGGCAGGTCTCCTGGCTTAGGTTCACCGCCGATTATCGCGCCTTCCCGGAATTTCTTCCAGTGGACTTATGCGACCGGCTCCCCATCACAGTGGCGGGACCGCGCTGGCTTCACACCAGCTTCCCTCTGGCACCTCTTAGGGGTGCCACCTGTTCCGCATATGAAATTTTACTGTTTTCTTAACGCTTCCCTAATTATACATTACCCGTCAAGGATTTGCAAACACGACACGGGCTTTCGCAAAAAAAAACTCTCAAACTCACAAAGATTATCTCCATTCGCAGCCTTACAAAAACAAAAAAATATTATAACTACAAAGGCTAATATTAGGCTTATTTTGGGCTTATTCCGCTGTGTTTCAGGGGACGGTTCCATTGTCTCCCCTCAGTCGCTTCGCTTTCTTCGGCCCTTCGCTACGCTCGGGGACAATGAATAACCGTCCCCTTCACACAGCTGGCTTCAAATCATTCTCATCAATGCAAACAATTTGCCTCAAATCAGCCTTATCAATTCACACAGCTGGCCTCAATTTTCAACCGGCTCCATCTTTGCTTTCGCTAAAGACTTACCAAGAATTCTCCCGCTTGTGGAAACGGGAGAATTCTTGGCATTCCTAATTTAAAACCCTCAAAGACTTCCTCAAATTTTCCGGAGCAGACCGTAAAGCATCAGGAGATCGCTTGATTAAGTGCTCACTTCCCCCTTTACGCGCCTACGCGCCGCAAATATTATGCGCCCCTTTTCAATCAAAATAGCTTGTCTGAGGGCTTAACTCTTTTGAGAAGCGACTTTTTTATCCGCCCGGTCGATAATGTCCTGCATTTTCTTCTCCACATCTTCCGGCAGGGGCTCGGGCTCATGCCCGCCCAAAATTTCATCCAACCGCGCATTGATGTGGTCATTTAAAATCTTCTCCCCCTTAGCCTTCCAGGTCTCAATGTTATGCCTGTCAAGGAGGGTGGGGAAGTAAAATTCGTCTTTATAGTGCTTTAAGGTGTGGGAGGTCCTCAGGAAATTGTTACCCGGGCCCACTTCGTCAATGACATCAGCGGCCAGGTATTCCTCATTCACCTTGATACCTCTTCCCAGGTGCTTGACCATGCCTATGATTTCATCGCAGAGCACCAGCATTTCCAGGGAACCGTTCAGCCCGCTATCCAGGTAACCGGCATCATGAATAAGGCCGGCCCCCGAAAGAAAGGCGGTTTCCAGGGAAATAGTAGCTTCCAGGGCAGCCTGCTCATCTACTATCCGGGAATCCGTGCATCCGCCGGTGGAAAACATGGGTATGTTCAAGTATTTGGATACATCCGTGAGGGCGGCGGAAGACAGGCTCAGTTCCGGAGCCCCGTAACAGTAGTTAGACGTCTTCATATCCATGACGGTAACCACTCCGCCCATGATAATGGGCAACCCAGGCTTCTTCAGGTGAGCCAATACCAAACCCTGCAGGGTTTCCGCCAGAGTCTGGGCCAGCATCCCGGCAAGAGTGGCAGGCGCCGTAGCCCCCGCGCTGGGGCACGGGGTATAGATAACCGGTATGGATTTTTCGGCGCAATAAAGCAGTTTCTCCAGTGAAGTATCGCCATGGGCCAAAGGAGAACTGGGCTCTATGTAAACACCGAAACGCGGGGCCACGCGGAAGTTATCCTCGCTGCCGCAAAAAGCAATAGCCATTTCATGAAGATCCTTCAGCCCCTCACCGTCCACAGCAGTAACAATCAACGGCTTGCTAGTGCCCTTAACCATGGCCATGAACTGGTGCCGGTCATAAGTTTCATCATGCTCCACATCGGAAGCCAGCCCGTGGGACATGAAAAAGTCGTAATTTGGCAGGGCATCAACCACCCGGGCGGCGTCATTAACATCCTTGCGCGTATAGCGCCGACGCTTACCCGTTTCCCGGTCGTAGATGAACGGGCAGTCGGAACCGGTGCCAAAATGCACCTCATTGCGCCCCAAACGGACCGACCTTTTCCCATCGCGAGAGCACAGGGTGATCTTTTCCGGGGAATCGTTCAAAGCCCTACGGGTCATAAAGGCAGGAATTTTCACCAGGTTGCCGTCCTCTACCAGGGCATCGCTGTTCTTAAACAGCTCAATAGCTGCATCGTTTAAGAAACGCCCCCCGGTTGTTTCCATGATCTCCAGGGCAGCCCGGAAAATCATCTCGCACTCGTCCCGGCTCAAAACAGCAAACTGCGGTGTGGCGTTGTGTACCTGATTAACTTGCATTGTTCTTTACCTCGCTTACTAATTTCTGGGTTATTTCAATGGCAGCAGTAGCGCTGGGGCCATAAGCATCCACACCATTTTTATCCACAAAATCCTGGTCGATTACAGCGCCACCGGCCATAGTTTTAACCTTGTCCCGCAAGTTAGCTTTTTTAAGGGCTTCTTCAACTTCCAATATTTTTGGCGCCGTGGTAGTAAGCAGCGCCGACATCCCTACCACCTGCGGCTTTTCCTTCTCCACGGCCTCCACAAATTTGCTGGCAGGCTGGTCAATGCCAATATCTACCACCTTGAAGCCCGCTCCTTCGAGCATTAAAGCCACCAGATTTTTACCGATGTCGTGCATATCACCTTCTACGGTGCCCAACACCACCGTGCCCTTGGTACTGGACTCGCCCTCTTCTATTTCTGCCAATGCCGGCTTTAATACTTCCATCACTTCGTTCATAACAGCCGCAGACTGCAAAACTTCCGGGATGTAAACTTCAAAATTCTTAAAGCGCTCCCCGATGACTTCCATGCCGGACAGGACACCTTCATCTAAAACCTCTTTAGCCGACACCCCTTCATCCAATGCCTGCTTCGCCAATTCTTTACCCTTTTCCACATCTCCATTGATCAACGCTTCCGCTATTTTTTCTTTAACCATGCCTATTCCTCCTTGATCTTTTATAATAATGCTAATTTATGGCCTCACTATAATAATGCAAAAAACTTCAGCCATGCTCACTCCTTTTAAGCTTCTCATTCTTTCATCTCAGCCAAGCAATCTTTAAGGCCTCCAGCTTAATAACTCTTGACCTCTTCATCCTTTCACTTTCAGCCTTTCAACCGCGCCTCTGCTGCGTCTCTGCCGCGCCTATACTGCCCTAGGCTATTTTTAAGTTTCTTTGGCATCGTCTTCCCGGGCTTTCTTTTCTGCCTCCTCAAGGATTTTTTCGATCTCCTTCATTTTATCTGCCGATACCTCCGGGCCGCGGTGGTTTTCAATCAAATACCTGGTTTTTTCTTTTACCTTTTCCCCCAGAGTTTTGCTCCCCGCAGATTGCCAGGATTCAAAAGCCACCCGGTTAAGCAGTTCCGGCTCCCATGTTTCGGTGCGGAAATGCTTGTTGGTATGGGGATGGGTAAGAAAATGCCCCTGCGGGCCTACTTTATCAATGACATCCAGGGCCAGGGTCTCTTCGTTTACTTCTATGCCCCTGGCAATACGGAAAGCCATGCCCAGGATCTCGTTGTTCAAAACCACATTAAAGAGGTTACCGGTGAGCCCGGATTCGGAATAACCGGTGTCATGAATTATATTCCCGCCGCTTAATACCGCAGTATAATTTGACATAGTGTTTTCCAGGGCTGACTGGGGTTCGGTTACTTTGGCATCGGTACAACCGCCGGTGGAAAATACCGGTATATCAAGGTATTTCCCCAAATCGGTAATACCCGCGCACATGATGCTCAGCTCCGGCCCACCATATATATAGGTAGAAGTAAGCATATCCATAACCGTCATCACCCCACCCATAATGAAGGGTGCGCCCCGGCGCTTGAGCTGGCCGATAACAACTCCCGTGAGGCATTCGGCGGCAGCGTTGGTGAGAAGCCCGGCAAAGGTCGCCGGTTCGGTGGCGCCGCCCATACAGCAGGGAGTGTAAATGGTGGGGATATGTTTCTCGGCGGTAAAGAGAACCTTATCCACGGTTTCGTAATTACTTACCAGGGGCGGAATAGGTTCCATGTAGAACATGAAATTGGGGCGGCGGCGGAATTCTTCTTCACCGCCGGCCATGGTGACCGCCACTTTGTAGATATTTTCACAGCTTTCGCGGTTAAACGACCAGGCAGCAATAGGCTTGGCGGTGTTGGTAATAAGCTCCACGAACTCGTAGAGGTCAGCCAAATTGCGATGCGTGTCGCTGATGGACCCCAGCCCCTCCACAAAGAGGATATTTTCCAGGGCATCGCACACCCGGGCCACGTTTGCTGCATCTTCCCGCTTAAAATGCCTTCGCTCCTCCGTATAGGGATCAAT